>JBATHN010000740.1:0-2221 GCA_049666885.1 Desulfobacterales bacterium | reverse complement strand
GGAGTATATCCTCGGAACGGTCAAATCAAACCGGGGCAATTGGGCCGCTGCCGCCCGTCGGTTGGGAATACACAGAAGTAATTTACATAAACTTGCGAGGAGGCTCAATGTCAAGTGAACCCCATGGTTGCATAAACAACATGGCAAAGGGCAGGTATCCAATGACCCAAACAGGTTTGTCATTTTGAATTTTGGTCATTGTGATTTGTTTGTTATTTGTAATTTGCGATTTGGAATTTTTACCGAAACTTAAAGGTTTTTTCTTCGATCAAACTGGATGCTTGCGGATAGAGGCGGCGCTGAAGCCTGAACCCATGAGGTTCAAAGGTTCTCCGTTCCCCGTTCAGGGTTGAATGATTGGAGTCATTCCTTAAACCCTGAACCTTTGAACCCAGAACCCTGAACCTCTCATCGTGTAGCATCTTCTATCGTGACGCCATCGGGAAGTTCTCCTTTAGCCCGGGTCAGTTCATGCAGCGCAATATTGTAATCCGCGATCGCACGATAAAAACTGCGGCTCGTTACCGCAAGCAGATCCTGGGCTCGCAGAAGCTCTTCGTTGCTCGTCTGGCCGATATCGAACCGGGTGAATTCCCCTTCCACCACTTTTCCCGCCGCGTCCTTCGCCAAGCGGCTGGCCTCAATCTCGTCCCAGCTGGTCAAAATCCGCTGGAGAACTTGCTTGATGTCCAGCTTGATGTCATCCTCGAGACGTTCCAGCTGCGCATTTGACTGCAGACGTTTCAGTCTTTTCTTCCGGTATTGGGAATCGGCCGATCGGTTGCCGATGGCCCACTCGAAGTTGAGGCCGACCGCCCAGACATTGTCCTCATTAAACGACACATCGTCTACCGCACCCCTAAAATCTTCTCCATAACCGCTCACACCATAACGCCCAAAGGCGTCAAGCTTCGGAAGACGCTGGTTGGCCGCCAGGTCTTCGTCGACCTGCCGGATCTTTACTTCCTGCTTCGCCTTTAGAATTTCCGGCCGGTACTGGAGCGCCGTCTCGATGGCTTCCGCTTCGTCCACGTTCAAAGGCGCCGTCTGCGGCCGATCGATGGGGATCACCTCATATTCCGAATCGATTCGCAACTTCTTCCAGTTCAACAGCAGTTTGAGCCGATCCATGGCGACCCGATATTCTTCCTTAGACCTCAACAGGGTGCTGCGACGTGCTTCGGCATTGCTTCGAGCGCGTGCGACGTCCAATTCCTGGGTGATGCCTCTGGCGAGACGCTCGGCTTCACGGCGATAGACCTCTTCGGCCATGTCGAGATTCTGTTGATTAACCGTGATCAGCTCTCTGAACAGATAGAGTTGCCAGTAAGCCTTGGCGACGCTGTTCGCGGTCTCAATCACCTTCTCACGAAACTCCTCTTTAGAAATATTGACCTGGTAATTGGCGATTTTGATGGCGGTCTTTTCCTTTATGCCACCCAGATTGTTCAACAGCGGTTGTCGCAACTCGAGGGTCGGGGCCACGAGGTTTTTGTAAACCCTATCGAACTCGGCATTGTTCAAATCGCCATATCGCGTTTCCAGATAGGCTGACAGGCTGCCCCCTGTCTCCAGCGGTTTTCGGATGCCGGTCCTGGTGATTCCATTATCTTCGGTAACAATATCCGTCACGCTGCTCTCCAGGTTCGGATCACGAAGATATGTCGCGTCGGAGAACAGCAGCGGATCGTAAACCGATTTGGCGCCTTTGACTTCCTCCTGCGCTTGCCGCGGTTCATAAGCAACAACGTCGATCCCCCGGTTTCCCAATAGGCTGAAGCGAATGGCATCGAGAAGGGACAAGCGGACAGGAGGCATTTCCGTCACCGGACCTTCGGACAGCTTGGGATCAGATCCGGATGCCGCTTGTACCTTTTTCGGGAAGTCGACCGGGGGTGATTCCGCCGGCCGCGCTCCGGGATCTTGCGGCATTTGGCTGGATTGTTGGATTGGGGCAGGCGCCTTTTTTTCTGTTGTCTTGAGCTCGGCTCGCGGAAGATTTCTTTTCTTCCCGTCGAGCGCAAAAAGATACTCCCCTTTTGCGTCCAGTTTCCGGAGCAGGTAGGAACCAACAACACCTTGCCGTATCAGCTGCCCGGCAGCTTCGCGGGCTTCTTTTTCGGTTGAATAGGTGCCGGCGTAAACGCGATACCACATCCCCTTCTTGCCGCTGTCCTCGTAGCGGTAAAACGGGTCGCACTTCTTTTCTCTGAGCCGTGAC
>JBATHN010000739.1:0-4690 GCA_049666885.1 Desulfobacterales bacterium | reverse complement strand
GCTCGGATCCCAGGGCTGGTCAGTAACCGCCTTGACGGCCGCATCGCCCTTCTGATCGGGATGGGCCTTCGACCACTTGGCCGCATCGACCACGTCTGACGGATAGGTGGAAGCCATCAGTACCTGTGAAAGAAGCGAATCGGGATAAAGGGCGATTGGCGCGAGCATCCGGTCGAGCTCTTCCTGGTTGAAGGTCTTGCTCTCCTGCGCCCACACGAAAGAGGTCATCAAAAAGGGCAGGATAAACAGCAGTCCTGCCCATTTCCGCTCCATCAAGGCCGGTTTCATCAATACACCTCCCCTGAATTTAACTACCTGATAAAATTCGATCTCAGAACATAAAGCACGAGGCGGTTATGTCAATTGGATTTTAGTTCAATATCGGAGCAGAAAATGAAAAGTGGAGTTCTTCCGGCTTTTGCGACCTTTTAGGGTTGGTTTCATCCTGCTGAAAGAGCCGGCGGTTGCTTCGGTTGAAGGAGGTGGGGAGGTGGGAAGCTTCACCTTATGGGCGAGTCGTTTCAGGTCGGGTTGAAGCTTTTGGCCGAATTCGATCGTCTCGGCGATGTCCACGATTAACGCAACCCCGGTAACATCGGCTATTCGGCCCAATCTCGACAGGTCATCGACATTAAGCACACATCAGGTCAATATCTCATTGATCTTCTGCGACAAGGCCTGCATGTTGTACGGTTTCTGGATGAAGCCGCGGCAGCCCCGGTTCAGGATCTCCCTTGCCTGACCGTCGATGCAGTAGCCGCTGGACAGCAGGACCTTGACGTCGGGATCGATTTTCTTCAACTCATCAAATGTATCACCGCCCCCCATGCCCGGCATGATGAGGTCCAGGACAACCAGATCGATGCTGTTTCTGTGGGTGCCATACAACGACAGGGCTTCATTGCCTTTGCGGGTATAAAGGACGTCATACCCCATTTTTTTGATCATCTGTGCACCGATGTCGATGACCATTTCCTCGTCGTCGACCAACAGCACCGTGCCTTTTCCTCTCTTGACCTCTGAATGGTTTGCGCCGGCCTCGACCAGGGGTCCGGTCGACACACGCAAATAAATACAAAAGGTCGTCCCCTTGCCTTTCTCGGACACGACATCGATGTACCCGCCGTGAGACTTGACAATTCCATAAACCGAAGCCAATCCCAAACCGGTCCCCCTCCCAATTTCCTTGGTGGTGAAGAAGGGATCGAATATCCGTTTTTGGGTTTCGAGATCCATGCCGGTGCCCGAATCAGTCACCTGAAGCTTCAAATATTTGCCAGGCTTCGGAGAATAGGGTTTATCGGTTAAATCGGCGTGGTCGACCACCGTGGTTTGCACGTAAAGCTCACCGCCGCGGGACATCGCATCGGCCGCATTAATATACAGGTTGAACAGAACCTGCTCGATTTGTGATCTGTCCACATCGGCGACGATTCGCTCCGGCGACAGATCCAATTTAATGGTGACCTCTTTCCGTGTGCGTCCAAAGGTTTCGATGCTGTCCCGGACGACATGGTTGAGATCGACGGCCTTGGGTTCGTATTTTCCTTTTCGGGCGTATCCCAACAGTTGACCGGTCAGCTTGGTGCCGCTCTGAACGAGCTGCTCGACATTCTGCAGATTTTTGAAGTGGGCATTGGTCGAATCCATGTCGCACAACATCAGGGAAATATTTCCCAGTATCCCCATCATCAGGTTGTTGAAGTCGTGGGCGATACCCCCGGCCAGCGTACCGATGGCCTCCATCCGCTGAACGAGGTGAAGCTGCTCTTCGAGCCGCTTGCGATCGGAGATATCGCGGAGAATGACGAGGATTCCCGTGGGTTGCCCAATGTGGTCTTCAAAGCGCGAGGCACTGATGCTCACGTCGATCGTTTTGCCATCTTTGGTATAGCGTTTGGTCTCGAATCCGTGACAGGGTATTCCGCTCTCCACCAGGCACTTGATAATGTTTAAAGTGGCCTCCATCTCGGATTCCGGAAGAAAGGGAATTTTCTTTCCCTCCACTTCTTCCTGCGCCCACCCGAACATCTTCGTGAACACGGGGCTTACATATTTGGCCATTCCCTGAAGATCGTATATGACGATCGCATCGGCTGAGGAGTGAAGCAACGAGCGATACAATTCTTCCGCCCGTTTGGTTTCGTCGTAAAGGGTCCTGTACTCCTTTTCACTTTTCTGCAAGGCCGCTTCGGCCTCTTTGCGCTCGGAGATATCCTTCAGACTCCCTTCGTAGTACTGAACCTGTCCCGAGCCGTCCCGAACCGCGATCGAATGATTCTCGATCCACATGGCGGTTTCGTCATAACGCCGCATTTGAAATTCGTACGGCTTTCCGAACTCCTGGTTCTCGATTATTGTTTTCCACTTCACGCGTTCTTCCGAATTCAAATACATGGCCTCAGCCCGTTGGGCGAGAAAGCTTTCCTTGTCGGGATATCCGAGCATCCTCACCAGCATCGGGTTTGCATCGAGAATCCGACCGTCCGGTGTCGTGCGGTAGAGTCCGACGGGGATCCCGTCAAACAGACTGCGATAGTGGGTCTCACTCTTTTCCAACGCCGCCTGGGTTGACTTGAGTTCGGCAAGGTTGCGGCTGAGTTCCTGAAAAAGCTGCTTGAGCTGCAGACGCATCTGGTTAAAAGACACGGCCAATCCGCCAATCTCATCATCACGCTCGAGCAACGCGGTGTCGCCCTCGGCTTCCCAATTGCCTTCCCCAAACGATTTGGTGGTGTTGGCCAGACCCATAATTGGAACGATAAACCGACGGGCCGACCGCAGACCCATCAGATAAACGCCGATAGCCGTTATGGCCAGGATCACCGCCATGACGCTCCCGATAATCAGGTCTTGATGGACGACAAAACTCTGATAGCGTGTCGATATTTCTTTCGATTTCTGCTTCATTGCCAGTATATGGGACGAAAATTCGTCAGTGTAGGTGGTGGCCGCTACCATTAGAATCTGCCCGCGAAGCTTTGTTCCGACCGGCGTCATGGTCATATATTTCTTGCGAATCTGACCGTTCGGCTCAAGCCAGTCGTAATAACCGGAGACCTCTGCTCCGGACCGGGTTGGTTCGAATATCGCCCACCATGACGGCAATTTCTCCGACAGAAACCGCATCTCCATGTCGATCAATTTCGGGTTGGGATGAATCCTCATGATGCCGGTCTCGGCTTCATAGACGCAGGTGTAACCGTTCTGACCTACTTTCTGCATGGCGATGTTCTTGAATTCATCGCTTTTCTGAAGCGCCTGCATGTCGAGGTCGGGATTGAGCTTGAGAAATATGTCGACCTGCTTGGCGATGTCTCTGGCCTTGTCCTGAATAATCGTCTGCCCAATATCTTCGAGCTGGCCCCTGGCGTCTTCACTCAGCTCATAGGTTGATTGATGAATGAGATCGGCAATATACTTCTGGGCGAAAAAAACGCCCGTCAGCACGCAGACAAAAAAGATTCCGACGGGAATGAGAGAAACAAACAGGTATTCTCTGGTAAATTTTTTGACTAATGAGTGGGAGGGTTTCTCAGCGCGCTTCATACAAAGCTCCGGTGGAGTGATGAATCGTGTCATTTCAAGTTCTTATACTGCTGTGCACCGCAAGGGTTCCGGTTGCACTGAAAATAAGAACCGGCGAGTGAAAATGACTATAAAAAATTGATAATATTATATATTTTATCAGAATACGACATGGGCGTCAAACGATTCCGGCTGCAGCGCGGATTATTTTCCAGATATCCTCGATCCAGTCGCAATGCTCCGGTTTTATGAGGCAGGAACGCAGGCAGATCACATCTTCTCGGTCGAAATTGACATCCTCCCATCTGGATCGCAGCAGTTCAGAGGGGTACTTGAAGGTTGCCAAATGCAGATTTTTTTCAGCGGCGGCTCGAAACACCTTTTCCGACCGTTCCGAAATTTGGGAAGCACGCCTTCCGTTCGGCGCCCAAACCACGATGTCCAGCTCCGGTGGGAAAATGGTCTTGAACCTTTTTTCCGATTGAATTTTCTCGTATAACGCCAACGCCGCGGCGCGCGCCTTGGACAATCCCGCAGAAAATTCTCCATCCGGAACGAGCGGCAAGAGTTTCTGCGTAGCCCAAAGCGCCACGGCGGAGGCCCCCGGCCTGGAACACTCCAAGCTGATCTCACCAAGATGGAGTTCCGAAGAGCTGAAATAGGTATAGGGGGAGTCATGTTTGTAAAACTTGCCGACCTCGGGGTCGCGGTAAAGGACGCAGCCGCAGCCGTAAGGTTGCAGACCGTGCTTGTGGGGGTCGATGACGATTGAATCGACTTGGGTCAGGCACTCGAGGGCCCTCCTCGTATCTGACGCCAGGTTCTCGCTGAGGATGAAATAGCCGCCATAAGCGGCATCTGCGTGCAGTCGAAACCCGTATTGCTTTTGCAATTCGAGAATTTCCGGCAGCGGATCGACAGATCCCGAACCGGTTGTCCCCATCGTGACGACAACTGTGCCGACATCGCCCTCCTCGAGGGCCTTTCTGAGCGAACGGACATCCATCCTGGCCCGATCATCGCAGCCAACCGATTGAAAGGCCAGCCCGAGCACATCGGATATTCGCCGATGTGTATAATGGGCTTGCTCTGAGGCGACCACCTTCTGGCGCGGTTTCACCCGTCCGGATATCCACAAGGCCTCCAAATTGGCCATTGTCCC
>JBATHN010000738.1:0-3875 GCA_049666885.1 Desulfobacterales bacterium | reverse complement strand
GATGGGTTTTTCGAAGCCCGGAACTACGAAAAAGCCCTCGACTATTACCAGCGATACCTGGATCAGTATCCGGACGGACCGGCCGCAGCGACGGTATTGCTGCGCATCGGCACCGTTCAGAACGCTCAGGGCACATACGAGTCGGCCCGGGATTCATTCAACCGCTTGCTGGCCGATTACCCGCGCAACGAGCTTGCGGGTGATGCCAAAATCGGAATTTTAGCGTCGTATTACGAAGAAGGCTTATACGACAATGCCGTTCGGCTGGGTGCGATGGTGCTCGAACAACCCTTGTCCAAGGGCCAGGAGTCGCGCACATACGAAATTCTGGGTGACACTTATCTTGCGCTTCAATCTCCCGAGGATGCTGTCTATTTCTATACCATGGCCTACCGTTCAGCAGAGGCGCCGCAGTCGACGTTGATCGAGGACAAGCTGAAGGCCGCCATCAATCTGTTGAATAACAGCGACATCGTTGCCCTGCTGGGGCATGTGCAAGACGATATGCCCCGGAGCTATCTGATGTATCAGCTCGGGGTCAACCTGGCCGCAGAAAGCAAATATGATCAAGCCGCTCAGGCTTTCTCGGACTTCATAGCGGCTTATCCGGCGCACGAATACAACCAGCAGGCCCGCCGGATGGTGGAAGAGCTCTCCGGACGAACCGTTTACAACCGAACCACCGTCGGGTGTTTGCTGCCGCTCAGCGGTCGGTATCAAGTATATGGCGAAAAGGCGCTTAAGGGCGTCGAGATCGCATTGGCCCGGTTCAACCAGCAGACTATCGGCGGCCAGTCCGTGCAGTTGATCGTAAAGGACAGCGGTTCCAATCCCGGCACGTTGACTGCGGCGATCGAGGAACTCGTTCAGGCACGGGTTGCCGCAATCATCGGGCCGCTTGTCGATGCCGAATATGCGGCCGAGATCGCCCAGAAAAACGGCATCCCCATTATTACCTTAACCCAGAAAGAGAACATTACGGAGATCGGGGACTGGGTTTTCCGCAATTTTCTAACGCCTGAAATGCAGGTGAAGCGGATTGTCGGGTATGCCACAGACGTGCTCGGGGCCCGTAACTTCGTCATCCTCTATCCCGAAGAAAAATACGGTAACACGTTCATGAATCTTTTCTGGGATGAGGTCATTCAGCACGGGGGCCGCGTCGTCGGTGTCGAGCCCTACGATCCGTCCCAGACCGATTTTGCAGAACCGATCAAAAAGCTCGTCGGTCAGTTTTACGATACCCCCTGGGATTTAAAGGACATCGTTCGCCCCCCGCAGGATTCTGATACCGTCACCAGCAAGGAACAGGAAATAAGTCGCGGCGACAGGGGGCGAAGGGAAGATGCGGGGCCCAAGGCGATCGTCGATTTCGATGCGGTTTTCATCCCCGATGCCCCGGCCAAAGCCGGATTGATCGTTCCTCAACTGGCCTATTACGATATCGAGAATGTGTATCTACTGGGAACAAACTTGTGGCATTCGCCTAAAATGATCGAAATGGCCAGGGATTACGTTCAGGGGGCCATCATGCCCGACGGCTTTTTCGCTGATAGCCAAAATCTGCGGGTCAGGGAATTCGTCAAGCTGTTTGAGGACACCTACGCTGAGACGCCGGGCGTCATTGAGGCCACGGCCTATGATACCGCCATGATGCTCTTTCAGATTTGTCAGCACCCGGACGTTCAATCGAGGACTGCCATCAAAGAGGAACTCCTCAGATTGAGAGACTTTCCCGGCGTCACCGGTCTCACCTCATTTGACGGTCAGCGTGAGGCGCTCAAAGAGCTCAGCATGCTCAGAATCGAAGGTGACGGGTTTGTGGAATTGAAATAAAGGGTCGATTGCAGAGGGCCTATGCGCCACCGTTTCGCAGCGATCCTTGTCCGGTGGCTTCCAGCACGGTGCGCCACAGCTTGCCGCAGGCTGTAACCCGTTTGCGCTTTCCGGCCGAGAGACTCATCGGCACGTGCACAAAGAAATTGTTCCAGTGGCTGACCAGCATTCTCGTTTTTCCCGCTATGCCGGCATGCACGGCATCACGCCCCAAAAAACCACAGAAAACGCTGTCGTTGGCGTTGGCCGGCAGGCTCCGGATCATGTAGCTGGGGTCGATGTACTTCAGTGTAATCTCGGCCCCACGGGATGCGAAATATGCCTTGATCCTGTCGCGCAGGAAAATTCCGATGTCCTTTAATTTCACGTTTCCGGAGGCATCCCGTTCTTCTTCGAACCCCTCGAATAATTTTTGGCCGAAGCCCTCGGCCACCACGACGACGGCATGGCCTCTGAGTTTCAATCGTTCTTCGAGGCTTCGCAGAAAGCCTTTCTCACCGTCCAGGTCGGCCTCGATTTCCGGGATCAGGACAAAATTGACATCCTGTTGAGCAATAGCGGCCGTCGCCGCAATGAATCCGGAATGACGGCCCATCAATTTGATCAACCCTATCCCGTTCGGATAGCCCTTGGCTTCGTTGTGAGCTCCCTGAATCGCCCGGGTGGCCACATCAACGGCCGTGTCGAACCCAAATGAACGCGAGACCATGATAATGTCGTTGTCGATGGTCTTGGGGATACCGATCACGCTGATTTTCAGGCTGCGCTCCTTGATCGCGTCCGCCAGTGCCGAGGCGGCCCTCAGAGTTCCGTCACCGCCGATCATAAAAAGAATGCCGATGTTCATCCGCTCCAAGCTGTCCACGATTTCATCGACCGACTGCGGTCCCCGTGACGAGCCGAGGATCGAACCGCCGGTGTCCAAAATATTGGCGACGACCTCCGGGTTCAGGGCGATAACGTCGTGGCCGTATTGGGGGATGAACCCCTGGAGGCCGTAACGAATTCCAAAAATATTGCGGACACCGTATCCGTAGTAGAGCTGCAACACAATCGATCGGATGATGTCGTTGAGACCCGGGCAGAGACCGCCACAGGTCACCATCGCGCACTTGAGCTTGCTGGGATCGAAATAGATTTTTTCCCTGGGGCCGGCCAGCTCGAAAGAGGGAGGGTCGATTCCGGCTTCAATCAGCTGCTTTATTTTGCCGATATCGACGTCCAGTGCCACCCGGTCAGTGTCTGCAACGAAACTGTTGCAGCGTGAATCGTCAAGCGGTGGTTTGACCGGCGATGGTATTTTCGAGGGTCCCAAAGTGGGTATCGTGGTGTCGATGATGTCGAACTCTTCCATAAAATTGCCTCATCATATAGGTGGTTTCCGTCCATAAATGGCCCTTTTCCGAAATTCCCCGCCTGCTTCGGGACAGGTCGGCGTCAATCACGCCTTGGGCGTGACAGGTCAATCGCTTGTGCGGCGTACACGAGTACGCCTCCTCGCAATGCCGCCGATTTCCTTGAACTTGTAGAAAATGGCGTAGTTCTGGATCGGAAACTAATTAGTGCCCCTGATACAAACCGTGGATGGGCACTATGTAGTATTAACGTTCAATCATATCTCTTTTTCCGTGAAAAGCCAAACATGCTTTGGTACTGATTAATGATGAGGCCTATCACCGATTTGTCACAGGGCAACGGGACGTTTCCGATTCAGAACTACGCCAATTTTCGCGAGATCAAAGAAATCATTCATCAGAAGAATGACTGCTGTAAAATTTTATTGACAATTGGGTAGATAGTCTTTAAAGTTCAAAGTTTAATATAGGTCTACTTTTTAAACTGGGCAGGGGATAGTCTCCTGTCCGTTTTATTGTCGGTATTAACACCATTATGTCAAGGGGGTGATTCCAATGATTTGTACAACCGTTCGAGAAGGCAGAGAGTGCCCTTTCATGACCGCAAAGGGCTGTTCGTATAACGGCGGGATTTGCCATGAGATCGTGGAACAATGCAACGGCTGCGGCCGTAAGGTGGAAGTC
>JBATHN010000737.1:0-2683 GCA_049666885.1 Desulfobacterales bacterium | reverse complement strand
CGCGGGCCGGTTTGCCGATCACACTGCCCACGCCTCGAAAAAACTTGAGGTGCGACGGGCTGGTTTCGAGCCAGATATCGTTCATGCGCAGCATGATTTTCTTCAAGGGAAAGGAAACCAGCGACTGTTGTACGGCATGGGCAAGGGCCAAATGCAGGACGCCCCCATAAAGGTCGATTTCGTCTCGAACGGTTTTAGCCGTCGCGACAACCTGACGAACGTGTTTCACGAGGGCCGTCAGCATGGTTTGAATCTGCTGCTCTCTGATTCCCCGGGGATCAAGCTGTGCCAACAGCTCCATAATGGCCGGTTCATGGGACCGGACCGGCCGCAGGTTCATGAACTCGTTGCCAGCCGCCACGGCATCGCTGGTATCGGTGCGATAGGTGCCGATGAGATAATCGTCCCGGGCCGCGCCGTAAAGGTTGGCGGCCGTGGTCGCCAGGTGGTCCATCACCTGGCTGTCCGTGAGGGTTCGCGAGCAGCTGTAGACCAGGATGCAGCGACGCATGCCCGTCTCGGTCAGGACCTGGCGCATGAAACGGGTGTTCTCAAGATTGTTGTAAGTGGTGTTGGTGACGATGTAAATCAGGACATTGCAGGCCTCTAGCACTTCCCGGGCGACGTCGCGGTTGGTGTACCGGTCTTCCGTGCCGGTGTCGAAATCAGGGGTATCCATCAGTATCTGGTCCCGCGGAACGTCGGGATGGGTTCTATACAGCGGCGGACCGGGTTCCAGCAGGTCGGCGGGATCATCCAGGGGTTGGGGGACTTTGCCGAACGGATCGAACAGCGCGGAAATAAAGTCCTTGCGGGCAAGCACATCCGGATGGCCGGCAATCAGCACGCGGCGCGTGCTCCCGGCGTTACCACGCACCAGCGAAAGCCGTGTCTTCAACAGGGAGTTGAACAGGGTCGATTTGCCTGAATTGGCGCCGCCGCAGATGGCCACCATCAGCGGCAGGCGCGGGTCGACCAGCGGCAGGAGCCGGGCATCGAGATTTTTCCATGCCGTACCGGAAACCGCGTCTTCGATCTCCAGCATCTCCACCAGACGGGGCAAGAGGTCGCGCAGGTTTGTCAGGGGTTCCCGATAGTTGTCGAAGGGTGTCATTGAACCGTTTTAATTTTTTCTCTCTCAGAAATCCTGGGCAGACGCCCACCTTATTTTTGTAATTAGTTTCCGTCCACAAATGGCCCTTTTCCGCAATTCCCCGCCTGCTTCGGGACAGATCGGCGTCAATCTGCGAAATCGCTTGTGCGGCGTACACAAGTACGCCTCCGCACAATTCCTTAATTTTCTTGAACTTACATAAAATTGCACATTTCTGAATCGGAAACTGACCAGTGCCCTTAATAAAGCTGTGGATGGACACTAATTAAATGTTAAAACTAATCATTTGATGCCGTTAAACAACACCTTTTTCTTCCAGCATCCGTATTTCTTCGGTGGAATACCCGAATTCCGACAGGATCGCGCGCGTGTTTCCCCCGAAGGCCGGCGGAGCGGTGCGGATGCCGCCGGGGGTATCACTCAGCTTGATCGGCGTGCCGAGAAGCGGTGTTGTGTCGCCTGTCTCGCCTTCGATCTTCACCACCATATCTCTTTCCCGAAAGAGCGGTGCCTGCAGGACATCGTCCAGTGTCCTGACCGGCGCCCAGCAGGCATCGATATCCGCCAGGTCCTCTTCCCATTGCGCCAGGGTCTTTTTCCTGATGGCGCTGCGCACGAAATCCTGGATTTCTTTCCGGCGCCCCTCGTCGTATTGAAACGCCGAATATTCCGGCACCCCGAGGTGGTCACAGAGCATCTGCCAGAACCGGTTCTCGATCGCACCGATTGCGATATAGCGTCCGTCGCGGGTTTCATAGGTGTTGTAGCAGGCGTAGCGGTGCGAGAACCGCGACTCGCCACGGCGGGGAGACCGGCCGTCGACCTGTTGAAAGTGAAGCTGCAGGGAAAGAAGGCTGGCCGCACCGTCAGTCATCGAGATGTCGATGTACTGGCCCCGGCCGTTCTTTCCGCGCGCCAGGAGTGCCAGCAGAATGCCAACCGCCGCATTCAGCCCGCCGCCGGCCATATCGGCAATCTGCACACCGGGAATTGCCGGTGGTCGGTCGGCTTCGCCGATCAGATCGAGCACGCCGGCATGCGCCAGATAGTTGACATCGTGTCCGGCCCTGTTCCTCAGCGGTCCGGTCTGACCGTAGCCGGTAACGGCGCAGTAGACGATGCGGGGATTGATTTTTTGAATGGTCTCGTAGTCGACGCCGAGACGCTGCACAACTCCTGGCCGAAAGCCCTCCACGACGACATCGGCCGTTGCGGCCAGGCGATAGAAGATTTCCCGGCCTTCGACGGTTTTCAGGTTGAGCGTCATGTGCTCTTTGTTGCGGTTGACCGTCGCCGGAAAAATTTCCTCATCCCGAAAACGCCGGTCTTCGATGGCAATCACCCGGGCCCCGTGATCGGCCAGGATCATCGTACAGTATGGTCCGGGCAGAAGGCGCGAAAGGTCGAGAACCAGAAGGCCGCAAAGTGCGCCGTAATTAGCCTGCATGTTCACCTCGAGTATTCACGGTTGAAAAAAAGTATCTACAATCATCATACTCTGAATGCCGTCGGCCGGTAAGACTCCCGTCTCTCCCTGTCACCCTTCCCCCTGCAACTGGAGGCCTGTTC
>JBATHN010000736.1:0-8253 GCA_049666885.1 Desulfobacterales bacterium | reverse complement strand
CTGTAGAGGCGAATGCATCCTGAAAGCAGATCGAGCACTTTCTTTGATTTGGGTTTTCGCGGCATAAATAAGCCTCCTGTTTATATTCCTGCCTATTCCGGCAATATCGGCCACATAGACCGGTGGAAGTCGGCCACCTAAACCGGAGCAAAGCGACGCTGGTTTTCATTATTTCTCAAATTTTTAATTTTTAGTCACATTACCATGAATTGACGGGTTTGCTCGGCTTCCAATCGATGCATGATCTTGCCGAAGCCTATAGGGGCTGGATTGATGAATCGGTGAAGAAGAAGGTTAGGCATTTCCTGGATGGAAAGCGGACAGAAAGTGTGGCTGTCGGCAGCCGGGCATTTGTGGCAGAGACGAAGGAAAGGCTCGACGTAAGGGATAGAGGGCGCAAATTGGTTGGAACAGGTGAGTGTTGTGAGTTAGTTTCCGTCCATAAATGGCCATTTTCCGCAATTCCCCGCCTGCTTCGGGACAGGTCAGCGTCAATCACGCCGTGGGCGTGACAGGTCTGGAATCGCTTGTGCGGCATACAGCAGTATGCCTCCGCGCTATTCCTTGATTTCCTTGAACTTGCGAAAAATTGCTCATTTCTGGATCGGAAACTTATCAATGCCCTTTATGAAACCGCGGATGGGCACGAGTTAAGAGAATCGCCGGCGCCTTACAAGGGCATTTCGGGACCTGAAAATGAGGTTATAAGGCTTCAAAATGAGTATTTTTGGGAGAATTCCATTTGAATAACAAGATGATGGCGTGGTCCGACCCGGGAAGATACAGTCCCCAAGGTCACAGCCATATTGAAAGGGGTTGCCGGTTACGGTCGGCAACCCCTTCCCACATCATATTCGCTTCAACGCGCCGATTTATAGCCTTTTTGTTGGGTCTCTGATAGGTGCGAAAGGCGGCCGTTTAGAACAGAGCCTCACTTCTCCGTGACTTCCTCTCCTTTGACCTTGCTCAGAATCTCGTATTTGCCGTCCTTGACTTGGATTATATACTCATCCAGCACAATTTGGTTGTTGGAGTTGAAATAAATGTCCCGCCCCTGAACACTGGCGTATTTTGTTTTCGTCAAGGCATCGCGCACAGCCTTGGGGTCGGTACTATTTGCCCGCTCGATGGCCTGTGCAATGATATACGCGGTTTCATATGCACTCTGGGCGAACTTATCCGGGTAATCCTTGTTGGCTGCTGCATAAGCTTCTGCAAATGCCTTGTTCCGCGGCGTGTCGATAATATGCACATACCGGGTTGGACCCATCATCCCGTTCGCATTTTTTCCGGTGAGCCTCAAAAAATCGGGATTGAAATAGGCGCTGGTCGGATCGAGCAGACGCACGGAATCGGTCATTCCGAGTTCTGCCATCTGGTTCGTCGCCACCGAGTGTTCGGCTGTATTAGCGATAAGGGCAATTCCGTCCGGTTTGGCGGCACGAATCTTGGTCAGCACTGTGTAATAGTCTGTTGCACCCTGAGGATGGTATTCGACGGCAACGACCTCACCACCCGACTCCTTGATCAGCTCGCTTAGAGATTTGACGCCCCCCCGACCATAATCGTCATTGCGTGCCAGAAACGCCCAACGCTTGATGCCCGCAGTCTGGACCGCGTCCTTGACGAAAGCGCGAGCCATCATGTCGGAATTGTCGCAGTTGCGAAACACCCACTTGTTTCCCTGCTGAGTGATGCTCGGAGCAATAGAGATTGGTGTAACCAGGGCCACTTCATTGCGAAGGGCAACCTCGGAATCCGCCAGGGTCGACGTGCTGCAAAAATCGCCGATCACTACGGAGACCTTGTCCTGGGTCATCAGTTTTTCGACCGCGGCGATCGACATCCTGGGATTGCAGGTGCTGTCTTCGCGGGTGATGTCAATTTTGCGTTTCTCCCCCTTGACGGCAACACCACCGGCAGCGTTGATTTCGTCAACTGCCAGCTGTATGCCACTGAAGGTGCGGTTCCCGTCGGACGCCACCGGCCCGGTAAAGGGCAACACAACGCCGATTTTGATTGGTTCAGCGGCAAAAGAAACGGTCGCGACTAAGACCAATGCAAAGATACTTATAATCTTTTTCATCATTAAGTCCTCCTGCTTCATGGTTGAGGGTTGATTATGACCGTTGTCTATTTCAATCAGAGTGCATGCTTGGTCATTCCGTCATTAATTGATTCTTTATCACCTCCTCTTCAAGCCTTCCTGAGATCTTTTCATAAAACCTGGGCCATCTTCATAATGCGTTCACTTAATGGGTTGAGCGCAAAGATTTCTGCTGTATGGGTGTTCAGCCGCCAAGCCAAAATAACTGGTGGTCTTCCTAGCTCCCGATAGCTGTAGAATACCCGGCATTCGGACTGCCCGGCAGAAACCGCTTCCCATCCATAAATCTCGATTCCGTAGTCGGACTGGGGTTTCCAGTCACGCATGTTGAGTGCTACCAAAGACCCGATCGTCTCACGGCCTCCGATTTCGCTTCCATACTGCTGGACGATCCGGCATGCCGCTTCCAGCCGGAAATCTCCGGTCTCACAAGCGGTGTTGTTTGCTCCGCCGATTATAAGGCCGAGCAATAGCAAGCCAAGCAGCATGTCAAACTCCCAAATATGCTTTTTGTACATGCGGGTCGTGCAAAAGGTCGGAGGCCAGTCCGCTCAGGTTGATGCTGCCATTTTCCATAACGTAGGCACGGGCAGCAGTTTCCAAGGCGATAGACGCGTTTTGCTCCACCAGCAGAATCGAAATACCCTGGGCGTTGATGGATTGAATCATGTCGAATATTATTTCGACTAGTTTTGGGGCCAGTCCCATTGACGGCTCATCGAGCATAAGCAACCTTGGATTGGCCATTAGGGCCCTTCCGATCGCAAGCATTTGCTGCTCGCCGCCGGAAAGGCTCCCTGCCAATTGGAGCTTCCTTTCGGCCAAACGGGGGAAGATCCCGTAAACATACTCAAGAAGGTCCCTCTTTTTTTTGGTATCCGTGAGCACGATGGCCCCAAGCTTAAGGTTTTCATCTACCGTCATGGCGGGAAAGACCTGCCGCCCTTCGGGACAGTGGGAGATTCCCATGGAGACAACTCGGTAAGGTGCGATATTGGTTATTTCACCGCTCTCCCAATATATTCGTCCGGTATTCGTTTTGACAACCCCTTGAATGGCCTTAAGCGTCGTCGATTTTCCGGCCCCGTTTGCGCCAATAAGGGCTACAATTTCCCCCGCTTCCACACTGAATGAAATGTCGCGCAAGGCGGGCACCTGATCGTAGGCAACACTGACATTTTGAAGTTCAAGCATGTTTGGGCCTTCCGAGATAAACTTCAATGACTTTGGGATCAGTTCGAACTTCCTCCGGGACTCCCTCGGCGATGAGATCACCGTAATTTAGCACGAAGATTTTCTCCGAGATGCTCATCACCAGTCTCATGTTGTGCTCAACCAGCCCCACGGTTATACCGGTTTCTTTGATCTTATGGATGCTTTCCATGAGGCGCAGCGCCTCGTTTGAGTTCATCCCCGCCGCCGGTTCATCGAGCAGAAGCAATTTCGGCTTAGCGGCCAAGGCGATGGCAATACCGAGCAGCTTCTGTTCTCCGTAGGGAAGGTTCTGGGTGATCATGTGGACACGGGGTTGCAACCCTAAAAATTCGATGACTTCAAACGCCTCCTGCATGCTTCGTTTTCGTTCCCTTCTGGCCCGGGGGTTGGCCATGAAGGCATCCCAGAGCGTTGTTCGGCAATATAGATGGTGACCGATCATCACGGCTTCGTGAACGGTCAGATCTCTGAAGATCTTTGTCTGCTGGAAAGTTCGCACCAGGCCGAGTCTCGCAATTTCGGGCGTGGCGAGCATGGTGATGTTTCTGCCCTCAAATTCAACCCTCCCACTGTCGGGGCGCTCGACGCCGGAAATGAGATTGAAAAGGGTGGTCTTACCGGCACCGTTGGGGCCAATGATGCTCACGATTTCCCCGGGATGGATTTGAAGAGAGATATCGTGATTGGCGGTGACTCCGCCGTATGATTTGACGACGTTCTGGACATTGAGTAACGGCATTCTCATCCCTCAAGCGTCGTAAGTTGGACGCTGCGCGATTTCCTTTTGAATCGATCGAGAAGTCCGACAAGTCCTTTGGGCATAAAGATCACAACGACCATCAGCATCAGTCCATACAGAACGAACTGCAGGCCGCCGGCGAATCGAAGTGCTTCCGGAACCGCCGTGAGCACAATCGCTCCGATCAACGGCCCCAAAATGGTAGCCCTGCCACCGATGATCACCATTGTCGCGATGTAGATCGACTCGGATAGGTGGAAAGAATCCGGACTGATGAATAGGGCATAATGCGCATAGAGGCTACCGGCTGCTCCGGCCATCGCAGCGCTAAGGCTGAAGGCGAGCAGGCGGAATCGACCGGTTTTGATGCCAATCGAGGCGGCCAGGAGTGGGTCTTCCCGTGTGGCGATAAACGCCTGACCGAATTTGTAACGAAGCAAATTGCGCGTGATCAGGAGCACAATAAGCAGCACAGCCAAGGCAAGGTAATAATAAGGCAGTTTCTGTAAAAAAGAGATCGTGAGGCCGAAAATATGATAAGGGCCGACAGGAGGAATTCCCCCAAGGCCCATCGGGCCCCGTGTCAGGTCAACGAGGTTTATAATCATCAGGATAACGATACCCTGAAAACCGAGAGTAGCGATCGCAAAGTAGTGCCCGCTGAGCCGCAGCGCTGGTATTCCGATAAGATATCCCATGATCCCGGCGAACAGGACCGCAAGCGGCAGGGCAACGAAGAACGGGACGTTCAAGTTGATGGAAATAAGCGCCGACGTGTAAGCGCCGATTCCGAAAAAAGCGCCATGAGCAAGCGAAAGTTCTCCCAAATAGCCGACGACAATGCCGAGGCTGACCGCAAGGATTGAATTGATGACAATGGTGATAAATATGTGCTGATGAAAAGCCTCACTGAAAACAAGCGGCAGCAGGCAGGCAACGAAAATCATACCAGACAGAAGGACGTATCTACGCACCCTGCCCCCCTTTTATCCCAAAGATGCCGGATGGCTTGGTCAACAAAACTATAATCATGATTGAAAAACCGATGATATCAATAAACTCGGATGGCATGAGAACACCCGCAATGGTCTCCACCAGCCCCAGACCGAGACCCGCAACGACAGAGCCGGCAATGCTGCCCATTCCACCAACGATGACCACGATAAATGCTTTTACGATGATCGTCATTCCCATGGTTGGTTCAGTGACGAACATGGCCCCTACCAGAGCACCGGCAATGCCCGCCAACACAGCACCGATCACAAACGTCAGGGCGAATACGCGATCGGTATTGATTCCGACGATGGTCGCTGCCTGGAAGTTTTGGGCTGTGGCCCGCATCTGGCTGCCAAGGGAGGTGTATTTGACGAAATAAATCAAAATACCGACGATAATCGCTCCGACAATGACGACCAGAAGCCTGTGGGTCGTTAGATAGACGCCTCCGACGTGAATCATCTGCTTCATGTAAGGTGAAGGAATCTGCCGCAGGTCCGGGCCCACCATAAAAAGAACCGCACTGGTCAAAAACGTGGACAGACCGACGGTTACGAGGACGTAGTTAATCGGGGGAGATGCCCGTCGTCTCAACGGGCGGATCAGAAGACGCTCGGTTATGAACCCGAAAGCAGCGGCCCCCAGTGCCGCGACGGCAATGCCAGGAAGGTAAGGTACCCCAAGAGTGTTTACGACCAAGAAGGCCAGGAACGCACCGACCATGTAAAACTCCCCATGGGCAAAATTTACGACGTCAACGATTCCGAAAATCAGGGTTAGCCCCAAGGCCACAAGCACATAAATGCTGCCGAGGACAATGCCGTTGACGATCAACTGGGGTACAAATTCAAGCATCCTCGACCTCCGTGAAAATGCCCGTATAGAGCTCCGGTCTTCGGTCTTCAAAAAGCCCGATTTCATATTCACCTGGTTTTTTCACGATGCGCTTGGTACGCGATTGCGCGGGATCGATGACCGCCGTTAGGATGCCTTCATCGTCCTTTAATTCGGCAACCGTATTGCCACCGGGATCGATCGCGGTAGAACGACCAATATAATGAATGCCGCGCTCGGTACCGGCCCTGTTCGCCGACAGCACCCACACTCGGTTTTCCGCCGCCCGCGCCGGGACCAGCAGCTCGGGAATAATTTCCGCTCCGACGGGCCAGTTGCTGAGTCCGATCAACAGATCGGCGCCCCGAAGGGACAAGGACCGGGCCGTCTCGGGAAAGCGCCACTCGTAGCAAATAATCAGCCCGATGCGCCCGAACGGGCTGTCGAACACGGGAAGCTCATTGCCCCTTGCCACGAATCGATCGACTCCAAGAAACGGAATATGGGTCTTTCTGTAAGTCTGAATCTTCCCATCCGGAGTGACAAAGACGGCGGTGTTAAATAGCTCCGCGTCTTGTGTCTCCAAAAGGCCGGCGGCAAAACATCGCTTCTTCTTTCGTGCTGCAGCTGCCAGACCTCCAGTTAGCGGGCCTGGGACTGTTTGGGCGTATGTCAGAGCTTCTGAACGGCTGTCAAATGCGTAGCCGGAATTCGCGCACTCGGGAAAGACCACCAGATCGGCTTCCGTATTTTCGGCGTAACCAATAATTTTTTCCATATTTCGGGACGGATCGCCCAAGTGGACGTCCATCTGAACGGCTGCGACTCTCACCATTGCAACACCTCACGGGGAAGTTCGTAGCCTACTGTGATGTCCCCGTTGACCATCTGGCAGAATCTCAAATTCCCTGAAATACTGGCCGTTATGCAGGCATCTTTCTCCGATAACCCCTTACGTTCTCTAAGGATCCGGATGGCTCTTTCCAGCGCCACGCGGGCTGCCTGTTCTGCCGTTGCCTCAGAGGCCAGGAACACCGTTTTCTTGGGCGTGGTTACAACCGGGCCCTCTATCGACAAGTCTTTGTGCAGATTTACGACGATTGTTACCGCGGCTTCGATCTCGACCCCCGTTCCGCTGACTTCTCCTTCGCCCATGGCGGCATGGACATCACCCAACGACAGGCCGGCACCGGGTGTAATGACGGGCAGCCAAAGGGTATTGTTCGGGGAGACATCGGGGCAATCGAGATTTCCACCGTGCCGTCCGGGAAACCGCGTTGAAATTTCCGTCTCCGTCGCAACTCCGACAATGCCGACCATCGGTCGCAAAGGTATCAACGTTCCACCTGGAAGCTCGACCCGATCCGTAATCCGAAAGCGTTGCGCATAATAGGGGCCTTCAACCGAAGTCGTGTGAATTCCCAAGCCTTCCCGAATCCAAGCGTAACCGTATTCTGGAAAATCGATCGCCTGGATCTGCACGGCCAGTGCATGACCCGGTCGTGCTCCTTTGACGTGAATCGGACCGGTAACCGGCAGTAGCCGACTTCGGTCGATCGAGGCCTTGCTGCCGGGCCGTATTTGACCATTGGAAGCATCGAGGGTTTCGACCGTGAGGGACTGCCTATCCCCGATTTCGAATACCGGCCTGTTTTTCGGAGAAAAAAAGAAATGAATGTGTTCAGAATCGTGTGTAAGTTTCATAGGTTTCCTTACTACAGCCCAGCCGAATGGAGATCTCGCGGACGGCTTTTTTTAATTTTTCGCCTATAGCATCGACCGTCTTCCGATCCATTTTCACGGTTAATGATGTGACGGCAATCCCGGCTGAGGGTACCCCTTGAATATCGAGAATGCATGCTCCAACCGCCGAAACCCCTTCATCGACTTCCTGGTTGCTGATTGAGTAGCCGGATTTTCGGATGCTCCGCCTTTGCTTGCGCAGCTCCTTTGGAGAGACGATGGTAAAGGGGCTGATTTTAACCGGCTGGAAGTGCGCCAGGTAATCCTCGAATTCAGCTTCGGGCAAGTAAGCGAGTATCGCCTTGGCAGCCGCCCCGACATGCAGGGGAAGACGCTTTCCGACATCGCAGAAGAAGCTGATTCGCGAAGCTCCCCGTATGCGATCGACAAAAACGATCTGTCCGGCGTCTTTGTCGGGAACCGCAACGGTGATGTCTTCCTTTACAGCATCGGACAACTCTTCAAGGATTTTGCGTCCCGCTACATTCATATTCCGGGAGCTGAGCAACTTACTGGAAAGATCGAGAAGCGCGTAGTGCAGGCGATATTTTCGTGTCTCTTCGTTCTGTTCGGCAAAACCCGCATGCACAAGGGTTTTAAGCGCGCGGCACACCTTAAC
>JBATHN010000735.1:0-1879 GCA_049666885.1 Desulfobacterales bacterium | reverse complement strand
GCTGATAGAAGGCGGGGTGAGGCCGCGTCGATCCAAATCGGTTTTGTTTCAAATTACGCATGACGACTATTTAACGTCTAAAAGTTCGACTTCAAATATCAGATAAGCATTCGGCGGGATTGTTTCACCGACGCTTTTTGCACCGTAACCCAACTCAGGGGGAACCATGAGAAGACGTTTTCCCCCCGCCCTCATTCCTCGAACCCCTTGGCTCCAAGCCTTCATGACCCTTTCGGTTCCGACCTTGAACGAAACCGGTTTTCCGCGATCATACGAACTGATAAATTTTGTCCCTTTTTGGCCGTTTTTGTTGAGCCAGCCGGAGATATGAACCACCACCACGCTGCCATGATCGGCAACCGCCCCGGTTCCGACGACCAGATCGACATATTCGAGGCCGTTGTCCATTATGACAGAGCCTTGATTCGCGAACGTATTGTTGCTGATAATAAAAGACAATGCACCGATGACGAAGAGTGTTGATAGATTTTTCATCATGTCCTCAAATTATGTTCACGCAATGCTCAGAGGTTATTTCATAATATCGCATCGCGGTTTTATTCATTCAGAAGAAGCAGCGGCAGTCCCGGTAATGATATGGGGCGTCCGCAAGAAGAGTCGAATCGGCCCCACGGTGATTGACACCATTGCTCGTCGGCCAACTCGGCATGTCCCTCGACACTCGGATGGAAACAGTCACCGCCGTTGACAAGCGTCTCATCGAAATAAAAATCAAAAATATCAGTATAATATGCCTTGGGAAGGCGTCCGTCGGATTTGTATTCCTCAAGCACGCGCTTCAATATCGGATTGTAGATATCCCGAATCCTGGCGTGGAATTTTTTTCTGCGACGACAGTTGGGGCCGTCATCGGGGTGTATGACATCGGGATCTAGATGGGAACCGCCGATGCCGCAATCGTTCTCCGGCTCTGCCAGGAGGTTTTGGCAGGGGACAAACGGCCATGCAACCAGACGGCACCAGTCGTTTCCACGCATGGCATTCCAAAGCCAGTAGATCGCGGGAATGCCCGAAACGTGGATGTAGGCGTTTTTGGTGACATCCGAAGAGGTAAGAACATCGAGACCGGTGCGGTATTGCTGCTCGAACTGGTCCGGTGGGGTCATCTGCTCCAGGCTGTCGGCACAAGCATCGTTGCCTCCGAGAAGGATGGTCACCATTCCGACCTTTCCAGATGACGTTGCCATCGCTGCGGCGATGATTTCTCCGGCCTGATCGGCAAGATCATCCATTTCGGCTCCGCTGTTTGCATGGTTGAAGATAGCGTCGCGAGCGGGGGTGTTTTCGTCGTAACCTGTCGGGTCGATGCTCTCGAAGTGTTCGTTCAGGCTGAAAACAATGTCTCCGGGATCGTAGCCTGTCGACCAGACCGAACCATGACGCTTGGCCCCGATAGTGCCGTCGGCCGCCTCGCCCTCACCGATCGAATCCCCGATGTTGAACAGGTTCGAGGGGGCCGGCTTGCCTGCGTTAACGGCTGTCGCCGCTGATAACCCCGCAAATAATGTGATGACCATGACGGTTGTAATTTGCTTTTTCCCCAATATGGTTCTCCGATATTTTCAGGTGTCCTTTGGATTGCGGATCTGTTTGCGTGAAAGGTGCCGACGAAAAAAGGGTGCGCGCTTATTTTACTTATTAAAAGAAGACCCCGCAGTCAATAGCGGTAATGCCGTCAAGGCGTAAAATTTGGTACGGATATTGCTTATTTTAATGTTCAACGTATTCGTCTTCATTTATTGTCCGATACCTAATTTCACACATACCCTTCTGGAATTCAACTCATGAAAATCGTTAAACGTTTCTTTCTTCTGCTCTGTCTTTTTTGCATTTTTCCGTCAGCCATCGGAGCAAGTGG
>JBATHN010000734.1:0-16435 GCA_049666885.1 Desulfobacterales bacterium | reverse complement strand
GTTCACGTGTCACCTCTTGAGTTATTCAGCAGGGTCTGCATTTTTTCAAGTAGAAGCTCGATGTCGACGGGCTTAACCAAGTAGACCGCCGCACTCTCGCGGGCCGTTGCCGACTTGAAGTCTTTCTCCGAGCCGTAACCGGTCAGGAAGATAAATTTCATGTCGGGGCATTTGGCCCGCAGTTTTTCACGCAATTCCAGGCCCCCGATTTTGGGCATCTTCATGTCCAGTAGGGCTAGGTCGAAACACCCCGACTCGACCCGCTGCAAGGCGGCGCTGCCGGTCGTGAACCACTCGGCCTCGATGTCGCGCAAAACCAGCCGTTCGCCGAGAGCCGATACCAATTCCTCCTCATCGTCTACGAGTAACACGCGCATGCGTCTGCCCCTTCCTTGGATTGCGTTTTCAACGGCAGTGTGATGGTAAAACACGTTCCCTTGCCGATGTCACTGTCGACATTGATTTTGCCGCCGATTTCATGGGTCAAGTTGTAGGTGATGGAAAGGCCTAATCCCGTGCCCCCCTGACTGGTTTTAGTCGAGAAAAAGGGTTCGAAAATCCGCTGCAGGTCCTCTTTGGGAATGCCGCAGCCATTGTCCTGGATTTTGACTGCGACTGCCTCTGCGCCCGCGCGGTTGACCTGAATCGACAAATGACCGCCGTCGCACATGGCGGCAAAGGCGTTGTTGATGATGTTCAGAAAGATCTGCTCGAGTTTGCCCCGATCGGATTCGATGACCGGAGTATCGTCCGGCACATCCACCTGGATGCCGAGACTGCGGTATTCGGCTTCCTTGTTCAGAAAACTCAGGACTTCATCGATGATTTCCCCCAGGTGGACCGGTTCGATGGTGGCCTCGAGATTCCGGGCAAAAGTCAACAGCCGCTTGGTAATCTTGCCCGCCCGTTTGACCGAGTTGAGGATCGAATCGAGCTGGCTGTAAAGCTTGGGGTCGTCGGCGTATTGCTTCTTAATGGTGAATATGTCCTTGACCAGTCCCGCCTTTTCATTGATGATGGCCAGCGGGTTGTTGATCTCGTGGGCCACGCTGGCGGCCATGCGGCCGATGGAGGCCATCTTGTTCGAATATTCCATCTGATGCAGGGCCATGAGCCGTCTCTCATCGGCGGCGTATACCTTGTTCACCATGAATGTGACGGTTCCGATGATGACCGCCAGGATGAACGACACGCTGACCAGCAGAAAGATGATGAGCTCCAGACGGGTTTTGAACCACATTTTCATGAGCTCGCTTTTCTTCTTGACGATCATCAGAATGAACGGCGTGTCTTCGATGAACCGGTAGCCGATAAAAAGCGCTTCACCGGTGGGATTTTTACCTTCGCGCACCTGAGTTGTGTCGGAATATTCTGGAACGGGCAGCGTGATTTTTTCGAGCACCCGCCCGTGGTAATGGGAATTGGTCTGGAGAATCCCCTTTTGGTTAATGATAAAGGCATCCCCGAGACCGCCCAGTTCAAGATTCGACAGCAGGTCCTCGAATGGTTCGATGGCGATGGAGGCGCGCAGGACATCGAAGGAGCCGTCCGGCAGGTTCTGCTTGACGGCAATGACCAGGTGCGGGACGTTGCGGTACCCCAAAAACACGTCACTGGTGTAGACGCCCCGGTCGATGACCTGTTCGAACCAGGGCTGACCGCTGTAATCTTTGTCCTTGAGCCCGTAAGGCCCCACGTAGGTTTTCTGCTTGCCGGCAGAGTCGACCAATCCCAGATCCACAAAGCCGCCTCCGAAGCTGCGCTTGAGGTTTTCCAGGATGGCCGATAGTCGCTCCGGACCGCTGAGCACCTCGGATCCATTGTCATGAACGATAAAATCGAGCGCCGAGCGACGTTCTGTGAGGAAAAAAGAGATCGCCCGTCGGGTGTTGGAGACCGTGCGGGAGGTTCTCAACAGATATTCGGACACCATGGCGTGCTCGGTGAAGTTGTAGTCGACCAAAGTGATGAAAATAAGCGGCACCAGTGATACCACGCCCGTGAGCAGAATCGAGAGTCGCCAGATGCGCCGATAGTTGAAGAGGTAATCGGAGGCCCCCGGGGCAGATACACGCATCTGTTTATCCCAGAAGGAGGGTTTCAAATTTACAAGTCCGAACATGTAGGCTCCTATTTATTTTTTTACCGCCGGTGGTCACAGCGTTAACGATCCGACTGGATCGGTTTCATGTCTTCGCGCGTGTTGCGAATTTTATCGTGAGCGGCTTTGATGGTCCCGCTCAGTTCGTCGATATCGACCGGCTTTTGCAGGTAGGCAAATGCTCCCAGTTCCATGCACACTTTTTTGTCGGCTTCCGATCCGTGGCCGGTCAAAATGATGACCTCGATTGCCGGTTGGGTCTTTTTTACGCGGCGCAGCACTTCCATGCCGTCGATGCCGGGCATTTTGAGATCCAGGATCATGACATCCGGTTCGTCCTCCCGGGCCACTTCTAGGGCCGATTCGCCGTCATAGGCCACGGCCGATCCCAAGTCACGCATCATCAAGCGCTCGGAGAGTGTTTGGACGAATTCCCTTTCATCGTCCACCAGCAGGATCTTGGAGGGAACTTCGAAATCCTGGCGGCGGTAGATGTCGGCCTGGTAATACCCCGGTCCCACCTTGGCTGCCACCGATGTGACACCCGGTACACGGCTTGCAATCGATTTGAGTTCTTCTTCGAGGCGGCTGAGCATCAGAACGTGCTTGTCGATGGTCAAGGTAACGGCACCGGAGCGGCTCTTGACGCCGACGTTGTGGCCTTCCGTGACCAGGGCCGTTTCCACGCGGGCGGCGAGATTAAAATCCTCGACGGCTTTTTGGGATCGGTTGGAGGGTTTCACAACGGCCTTGGAGATGTTTTCCGCGATCGTGACGGCAATTTCGGCCGGCGGTATTTTGTCGGTTGGAACCACGATATCGTAGAGGGACGCATCCCACGGATCTTTGGTGTCGAAAAGCATCTGTGTCCAGGCGGCGCGCTCCTCGTCTTCGCGGCGGATGACTTTCAGCGCCTCCAGTTCGGACATCTTGTGCTCGTGGACGGCGGCAGCAACCCGCGTCTTCATATCCGCGATCAGACAAACCCGCAGCACGTGGCCGATGTCGCGCGGGATGAGCTGACCGGCAAAGCCGATAATGATCAGGCCGTCATCTGCGAGGCGCTCGGCCAGGGCCACCTTTAGGTGCGCCAGTGACCGCTCCCGTTCATGGGTGAATTTGTTGAAGACCGAGGTTTTAGCCGAAAACGCCCGCTCGATCTTGTTTGTCGGGATATTAGAGATACGGCTGGCAACGGCAACGACATCTTTGTCCGCGACCAGACCGTAACCGGTTTGAGAGAGGACTTCCTGGACCACCGGTTTCTCATTGCAAAAGCTGCCGCTGAATATTGTGATGACTGGCATGTTCAACCCCTCCTTTGTTTAGGCTTCGACGAGTCGGACAACGGTCAACAGGGGACAGGCTTCCTCTTGGCCGTGCACGTGAGCGGTTTGATGGACGGTGGTGATGGCCTTCTCCATTGTCGGGAAAAGATGATCCTCCCCGAGTTTAGCCGGAAAGTGAGTCCGGCCGAACACTTTCATCACCGACTCGTTGACGCCGCTCATCGATATGTCGACACCGGCGCTTCTGATCCGGTCCACCAGCAGCGACAAGGTTTCTTCACCGGATGCATCGATGTCGTTGATCCCATTGGCAACGATAATGATATGTTTGAGATTTTTCTTGGTGCGCATGATTTCGGTTATCTTGTCTTCCAGATAGCTGGCATTGGCGAAAAAGAGGGGACCGTCGAAGCGCACCATGGACACGTATTCGCATTCCCGCAGGCCGTGGGTCGTCACACAGCGCAAGGCCTCGTCTTCGGACCTGGCCAAGGAAACCACGCTGGGGCGCATGCTCTTGTACAGAAAGACCATCAGGGAGAGCACGACCCCGATCATGATCCCCTTGTCCAGATGGGGGGCAAACGCCAGGGTGCTGACGAACGAAATGATGGAGATGGCACCGTCGTACCATTTGGCTTCCCAGGCGTGGATGAAGCCGGTAACGTTTACCAGGCCGATGACGGCCATCATGATGACCGCTGCCAGAACGGCTTGAGGCAGATGATAGAGCAACGGGGTGAAAAACAACAGCACGATTACAACCGCAAGGCTGGTGAAGACACTCGACAACCCGGTAACGGCCCCGGCCTGAAGATTGACTGCCGAGCGCGAAAACGATCCGGATGTCGGATAGCTCTTGCCGATAGAGCCGCAGATATTGGCCAGCCCCTGACCGATGAGTTCCTGATTGGGGTCGAGGCGTTGTCCGGTTTTGCCGGCCATGGCCTTGGCGATGGAGATCGCTTCCATGAACCCCAAGAGTGATATAATCGCTGCAAACGGTAAAAGATGCAACATGATCCCCAGGTTGATGGGTGGCACGTTCAGAGCCGGTAGGCCCTGCGGTATTTTGCCCACCACGGCTCCGCCGCCCATCATCAATAGATTTTGCGTGTCAAGGGGTTCGTTGCCGACCTTGATGCGCCAGGTTCGCCCGTCGGTCTCCATGCCGGCGGGAGTCTTGTCTTTGGGATAGAATTTCAGGGACCCATCGGCTTGAGGTACCGCGGCAAGAAGAAGATATCTGAGCTGCTGCCGGCTTTCGTGGGCTTTTGCCTTCTTGCGCGCGATGTTCAAATTCACGACGTTCACATCGTGCTCGGCATCCAGGACGCCGATCTGATTGTGGTTCTGTTTGGCCGTGTTGAGCGCTTCGCTCAGGTGGGTCCGCTCTTCTGAGAGCGACGGCAGTGACGAGGCGGCCTTGTTGAAACTTTCGATCAGGTTGCGGGCGGCAGGGGATTCGATGGCCTCGATGGTCACGGTCTGATCGTGTTGGAACCCGGTGGCCCAGGAGATGAAAGTGGTGATGACGACGGCCACCAGTACGTTGGGAATGCGTGGTGAAAGCCATTTGAGACCGTACATAACGGCAAATGCGAAGACACCCATCAGCAGGGTCGGCCAGTAGGTGTAGTGGACCGCCGCCTTGATGACCTGCAAGATAGTTTCGTAGTGGTGCGGAGCCGTGTCGACATATACGCCGAACATTTTGGACAGCTGAGAGGAGGCGATGATCAGGGCAGCGGCATTTGTGAAGCCGTTGACAACCGGGTGAGATAAAAAATTGACTACCAGGCCCAGCCTCAGCACACCCAGGACCAGCTGGAAGATGCCGACCATAAGAGCCAGCAGGATGGCATAAGCGATGTATCCGGGGCTGCCGCCGGTGGCCAGGGGTGCGAGGGAGGCGGACGTCATCAAGGAAACCACCGCAACCGGTCCGGTGGCGAGCTGGCGACTCGAGCCGAACAACGCCGCAATCATCGGCGGCAGAAAAGAGGCGTACAGGCCGTAATAGGCCGGCAGTCCCGCCAGCTGGGCGTATGCCATCGATTGAGGGATCAGGACCAGGGCCACGGTCAGGCCCGAGAGCGCGTCAAACCGCAGAGACGTCATATCGTAGTTTCTGAACCAGTTCATGAAAGGAAATACCTTTGCCAACATGTGCCGCTCCTATCCTGAAGGTTGAAAGTTCATGAGAATCCGACTGATCGATGTGATGAGGTCGTCGTAGAGCGCACCCGCATCGTAGAGATTGTAGGTGTTGAACCGCACCAGGCCGTCGACCATCGTGAAGATGATCAAAGCGGTTCTGCGGGCCGGCAGCTCCGCGACCGAACCGTCTTTTTGCCCGGTCAAAATGGCCCTTTCGAATATATCGATGAAGCAGTTGTATATCGATTCCAGATAGTCTCGGCCAACCGGATTGACCCGGGCCAGTTCATAGGCATCGTGGCGGTGCAGGAGCAGGAAGCGGTCTTCCATCTTTCCGGCCAGGTAGAGGTAGAATCCGACCACCTCCTTCATCATTTCCAGACCGGAGATGAAGTTCCTTTGGGCCAGATATCCTTCGAATTCATCGAGGATCTCTATCTTGAACTCTTCAAGAATGGCGAGAAAGAGTTCTTCCTTGTTGTTGTAATGGTAAAAGATCGTTCCCTGAGCGACGCCGGTTATTTGGGCCAGCTCGGCCATGGACGTTTCCTTGTAGCCTTTGAGTGAAAGCAGTTTTGTCGCTACCTTCAGGATTTGTTTTTTCTTTGTCATGCGCGAATGATGTTTCAATTCTAACTGATCACTCAGTCAGTTTTAATTTTTTACGAAATCACAATGAATCTGTCAAGAAAAAAACTCAATTGACACCAAAAAATATAAAAAAATATTCCAGAATAAAAGAATCCACCCCAGATGAGGCGGATTCTTTATTTTAAATTCGTAAGGCGTTTTTTACTGTAGAATTTGCCATTATTGCCGATACCTTATCTTCAGATAGAGAACAAAAACGACGGTACAGTTTGTATTACAGCGCCGGATTTAATTGGTGGGGAGCGCCGGCATTGGAAAGGGAAGCGCTGTTAGACTTTTGACACCCCCGAAATATCAACAACATCACAGAAAATCATAAAGGCCGTATGTAATGTTTCAACAATTAAAAAATGATTATGAAAAAAATACAGGGGCTACTGTTTACGACAGCCTTACGGGTCTATTCAACCACGGCTTTTTCAGCGTTTTGTTAGAACTCGAAATAAAGAGATCCAAAAGGTATGGTAAGACGATTACCATAGCTTTAATCGATATTGATTCATTTTCTCAATGTAACCAACGTTTAAGCCCCATTGCCGGGGATCGAATATTGAAGGAAATAGCCGGTTGCATCACAGCCAACATTCGGCAAATAGATCTGGCCTCGCGATATGTCGGAGATGTGCTCGCCGTAATTTTTATCGAATCGAACACACAAGAGGCCTTGGTTCCTGTGGAAAGAATCAGGCGGGCGGTTGAAGAAAAATACGATGGTGTTCCAACCATTAGTGTCGGCCTTTCATCGTATCCCGACGATGGCGGCGATGGACCGGGTCTTATAGCCAAGGCCAAAGAGGCGTTATCGCAGGCCAAAATTAGTGGGAAAAATAGAGTTCAATTTTTTCAGAAAGAGTCGCCTTCTGATATATGTTCATCACCAACAATTTTGGTTGTGGATGACGAACCGCTCAATGTAACTTTACTCGAGGCCAATCTTCTTCCATTGAATTATAAAGTCATTAAAGCTTATAACGGAAAAGACGCCTTAGGCTTGCTCTCTAAGACTGATGTCGATTTAATTCTATTGGATGTCATGATGCCGGTCATGGACGGTTATGAGGTGTGTCGCCGAGTGAAGGGAAGTGAGGCCACACGTCTCATCCCCATAATTATGGTGACCGCTTTAGATGATATCGAGGCCAAAATCGCAGGCATAGAGGCTGGGGTGGATGACTTTCTTACAAAACCCCCGAACAAGGTGGAACTTCTTGCGAGAACCAGGTCACTGATCAATATAAAGAGGCTTAACGACAATTTAACCAGCATTGAGAGTGTACTTTTCTCGCTGGCGAAAACAGTTGAGGCCAAAGACAAGTATACCCAGGGTCATGTAGAGCGCGTGGCAAATCTGGCTCTGACGTTGGGAAGAAAAATCAGACTGTCGACAAGAGAAATTGAAGCCCTGAAATATGGCGGAATGCTGCATGACATCGGAAAAATTGGCGTGCCGCGTGAGATCCTCAACAAACCGGGCCCTCTTGAACCCGAGGAATGGGAAATAATGAAGAATCATCCCGATATCGGCCACAAGATATGTCAACCTCTGAAAAGGGTCCTGGGATCAGCTTTAGAAGTTATTCGATCTCATCACGAAAAGTTGGATGGCTCAGGTTATCCGGACGGTCTTCGGGGAGACGAGATATCCAAAGCGGCGAGAATCATGGCTGTGGTGGATATCTATGATGCATTAACCAGTGACCGCCCGTACCGAAAAGCAATGACCGCTGAAAAAGCCCTTGATATTTTAAGGGACGAAGCCAGTAAGGATAAGCTGGATAAAGAGGTTGTTGGTTTTTTATCGGAATTAGTTCATTGAAATCTAAATCGAAAATAGATTTTTCATGCACCATGGCGGCCTGCTTCCAGGGGGTCATAAGTGTTTACTACTTTATAAAGCATCGTCTCGCCAGAAAGAAGGGCGCGGACATTCAAATACAGTTTTTCATACGCACGGTTTTGCAGATTACCGCCGCTTCGGTTCATCAGGCTCTTTTTGCCTCTCCACCGGTCGTCGCGTCACCGTAACAGAACACTCTGTTCTTGCCAGACTTTTTTGCCTCATAAAGGGCGTCATCAGCCTTTTGGAGGAGTTCTTTGCCCGACCCCGCGAATGCCGGATAACTGGCGATGCCAATGCTGACTGCCAAATGTTTAGTCGGCAATGACATTTCAGGGCGGAAGGAATGTTCTGCGATAACCTGGCGGATTCTTTCTGCGATGAGGGCCGCCCTACCGGCAGGAGTATACGGTAGAACGACGGTAAACTCTTCGCCGCCGTAGCGGGCCCCCAAGTCGACGGCCCGAATGTTTTCCCGGATCAGTGTGCCGATTTCCTCCAATATTTCATCACCGACCAAGTGCCCCAGAGTGTCATTGTATTCTTTGAAGTCATCAATATCGATCATCAAGAGTGAGACCGGATGCTGCTGTCGGGTCGCGCGCTCGATTTCGGTACCGAGCACGTGTTCAAAATAAACATGATTGTACAGGCCGGTTCGCTTGTCGGTAATGGCATGATGTAAAGCCGTTTCATAGTTGACATGCAATCGATCGAGATATTGTTTCTTTTTCAAAAGGGCCTTTAACCGCGCTCTGAGTTCATGGCTGTTGATGGGTTTGACCAAAAAATCGTCAACGCCGAGCTCCAGCCCCCTCACCCGGCTGTCCAGATCTTTCAGGCAGGTGATGACGACAATTTGAATATCCTGTGTTGCCTCCACTGTTTTTAAACGGCGACAAACCTCGAATCCGTCCATGCCTGGTAAAAGGATGTCCAGCATAATGAGATCGAACTTTTCTCCTATGACACGCGAGATGGTTTCTTCTCCGTTCCGCGCCAAGCTCATTTTATAGTTTTCACCTTTGAGGTGACCCTGTATCAACCGCACGTCCCTATCGTTGTCCTCCACCAGCAAGATGGAAGGCCGCGCAAGAGACTCCTGAATACAGCTGCCTTTTTCCTCCCTTGACGAAAACAGGTTCCGCGTCTGGCAATGGGTTTTGAGTTGTTCCTGATACTGCTTCAGTCGTAGAAACGATTTAACCCTGGTGGTAAGTTCGGCGGTGTTGACCGGCTTGTTTAAAAACTCGTCGGCGCCGGCTTCCAGCCCTTTTACTTTATCGTCAACGCCATCCAAGGCGGTGATCATTATAATCGGTATGTCGCGGGTCTGAGGATTGCTTTTTAGTTTCCGTGTCACTTCATAACCGTCAACATCCGGCATCATGACATCGAGCAAAATTAAATCGGGTGGATCGGCTTCAACCAATTCAAGTGCTTCTTGGCCGCCGTAGGCCATGAAAGTCTGGCAATGATTGTGTGACAGTTTTGCAGCCACCAGCTTTACATTCAGCGGATCATCGTCGACGATCAATATTCTCGGCCCTTTATTCATCAGCTACACCTTTATTTTTTCATGGTATATATTTCGTCAATTTTCTTCAGCACATCCTTGAAATCGACCGGTTTGGTGATATAGCCGTCGCAACCCGCTTCCCACGCTTTTTCTTCGTCGCCCTGCATTGCAAAACCCGTGAGGGCGACAACCGGGATATCTTTCAGTTCTGAGTCGGATTTGATGATCCGGGTCGCTTTCAAGCCATCCATACCGGGCAGCTGGATGTCCATGAGGATGAGAAACGGTCGGTGTTCACGGGCCAGGCGCATGCCGGTTTCCGCATCAACGGCTTCGATGATCCGGTAATTGCCGAGTTGAAATATCCCCCGCATCAATTTCATGTTCAGCTCGTTGTCCTCAATGACAAGAATGCTCCTGTTTTCCATGTTTCTTTTCCTGTCGATTTACTCTCGAAACGTCGTGTTTTGCATGGAAATCCGCCCTATCAGTTGATGTGACAGAATCGGTTTCTGTGGCAAAATGAACCGGAAGGAACTGCCCGTGCCCAGGCCCTCACTTTCGGCCCAGATCATCCCGCCGTGCAGTTCAACAAGTTCTTTGGTCAGTGCCAGCCCGAGACCGGTACCTTCATGGTTACGGCTTTTTGAGCCGTCGATTTGTTCAAACCGGTTAAATACACGCGTCAAATCGTCGGGTTTAAGCCCAATGCCGATATCTTTAACGGTAACTTCGACAAAAGGCATCAGGCCATCACCGGAATCCAGGTCTTTTCTATTCGGTTTTTCGAATATTTTAAAATAGGGAGCGTCTTGATAACGGAGACCGGGCCGTGTTTTGCACATCACATCGCGGGCCTCGACGCTGACGATTCCCCCTTTACGAGAAAATTTCAGTGCATTGGAAAGCAGGTTATACATGATCTGCTTGAGTTTACGTTCATCTGCCGGGATGGTTTCGCAGGCACTATCGATACACGTTTCCAGCTGAATACGATGTTTCATGGCCTTCTCTTTCACCATAACCAGGCTGTTTTCAAGACACCCCCGGAAATTGACCGCTGATACTTCCAGAACGAGTTTGCCTGATTCCACTTTCGAGAGGTCGAGAATATCATTGATGAGACTCAACAGGTGCCTGCTGCTTTGAAGGACATCGTTTAGATATTCGACTTGCACTTCATTGAGATTTCCGAAGTTGGGGTCCAGAACCAGTTCGCTGAAACCAATGATATGGTTCAAGGGCGTACGCAATTCATGACTCATGTTGGCCAGAAAATCACTTTTTGCCGAGTTGGCGGATTCGGCAAAATTTTTTGCCTGTTGGAGTGCTTCCTCTATATTTTTTCGAACACTTATTTCTCGTTTAAGCTGTTCATTGGTCGCAGTGAGTTCACTGGTTCGCAATGCGACCCTTTGCTCCAGTTCAGCGTGGGCATTTTTTGCGCCTTCGAGGCTTTCCAACATCCGATTGAACGAGTGACTGAGCAACCCGACTTCATCCTTTGATTTTACTTTAACCGTGGATTTGAAATTGCCGTCCGCAACTATTTTAGTGGCCCGGGCGAGTTCTATCAAAGGCTTGGTAATCGATTTGGCGAGAAAAAAAGAGCCGAGTATGGCCCCGAAGAGAATAATGGAACCCAATAAAATATTATACTTGATGATCTCCTGTGACGCGGCGGTGACCGAGTCCGTAGAAAGACCCAACACCACGTACCACCTCTTTTTTCCGATTTTAACCGGATGAATTAACAAAATCCCTTTCTGATTTGCAGCTGTAAAATTATAATTGTCCAGAATTACTTCATGGTCATAACGCAGGGCGAAATTGAAAACATCGCTGTAATCGGCGCGGTTGTTGGCCAGGTAAACTTCGCCGTTCGGTTTTACAATCTTGGCATATATCACCTCTCGGGAACCGTAGAAATCCGGTTGCCGAAGGAGGTTTTCGACAAAGCTCCAATTTAATGACCAGAAGGCACTTTCCGTGCTCGAAGCGATGTGCCTGACCATCTGTTTGCCTTTATTGATGAGCGCCTGCCTGAGCACGGCCGATTCGCGTTTTACGTTGAAATAGGTGGTGATGCCGACGGCTAAAAAGACCAACAGGACCACCGAGGACGTCAGTTTGTGAAAAAGCGATATCCTGATTTGGAAATTATGTTTACCCAAAAGGGGCGTCACCGTTTTTGTCCAGCTCATTTCTATACGTTAAAACGGCGACCGGGTTGGGCTGCGATGTCTTCATGCGATATGGGAATCGTAAAACAAAATTTACTCCCCTTGCCGACACCCGGACTTTCGGCCCATAAACGGCCCTCTTGAAGTTCGACCAATCGTTTCGTAAGAGTCAGGCCCAGTCCCGTCCCCTGGTATTGCCGGCCGACAGAATTGTCGGCCTGCTCGAAGGGACTGAAAATGCGCTCTATGTCGTCATGTCGGATACCGATACCGGTATCGGTCACAGAAAAAATAACGTAATCGGTAGCATCGGTTTTTTTGTGTGAGATTGGGTGCGTATTTGAATCCCAATCGGCAAGATCCGATTTGCTGGCCTTTCGGGCCGATATCTGAATTTCGCCTCTGTCCGGCGTGAACTTCACGGCATTGGAAAGCAGATTGAATATTATTTGCTTCAGCCGGCGTTCATCGGCATGAATGACCGGAGGGGTATTTTCGATAACCAATGCGATTTTGATGTTATGTTTCAAGGCTTTTTCCTTAACCATGACCAGGCTGTTCTCCAACAATTCCTTTAAGTCGATTTCTGAGAGATCCAGCTCCAGCTTCTGAGCTTCCACTTTGGAGAGATCCAGAATGTCGTTAATCAGGGAAAGCAGGTGTTTGCTGCTTTGATGGACACTTCCGAGATACTCCTCTTGTTTGTTGCTCAAGGAGCCGAAATGTTTTGATAAAACCAACTCGGTAAAGCCAATGATATGATTGAGCGGTGTTCGGAGCTCATGGCTCATGTTCGCCAGGAATTCACTCTTGGCCCGATTGGCAGCTTCCGCCTTTCGTTTGGCTTCCACCACCTCCTTGCTCTTCCTCATAAAAATTCCGGCTGCAATCGACAGGAATAACGAAGAAAACATGAAGAAACACGCACTCAAGAATTCAAAGGCAAATATTCCCGCCTGGTTGCCGTACGTTATTTGATAATACGCTATGACCGTGTAGCTGATAAAAACCGAGGTCGACAGCAACAGCGATGCCAGCGTACCGGCGTTGGTAAAAAGGAATATGATGCCCAGAAATGCACAAAACAGCGCCAACAGACGAATTTCGTTGAGAAATGATATCAGGTAGCAAAAAATGAATAGCCAGTTGATGAGCTCATAAGTTAAAACAACAGAATTAAACCGATCCGTAACGTCACGTTTCAATCGGATTATTGTGTAGGATACGATTCTCGAAAAGGAGACCCAAAGCCCGAGTATCCACAAATCTGTGTATGTGTAACTGGCGAAATTGAACACCCTGAGTAAAACAAAGGCGATAATGGGTACCGCATAGGCGATAGTGGCCATAGAGGTACCTTTCAACAAGTACCTTCTGCGTTTATTGTTGTTAAGCTTTTTCTTTGTCATTTCACTAACAAATAAATAGGATATAACTTTAGTCCTCGGCTGTTTGCTATCACTATCGTATGTGGGAGGGTGACTACAGAAGCGTATAATTTATAATCGGCAATTATTTTAAAGAGTTTAACGCTAATATGATGGCGGAATGACGCCGACGGAAAATATATTGGTTGAGGCGGCATTGTTTTTGCGGACGCCCGGAAAGAACGAGCGAAGGGGACCTAAGGGCTCACTCAAAAATAACGTCACAGTATAGACACCGATGCATCTCGGCCGTCTACGTTAAAAAATATCATAATTAATTGATATTATATCGTTTAGTGCCCTGCCGGTCAGGTGACACAGTCCCCGAAAATACGAACTAATTTTTTCGTTAACCCGAAGGATGCTATTTCTGGACGGGCAGAAATCGAACGGCAGGCTGAGGCATAGGGTGCTAAAGCGGAACGGATTTGTTGTCGGATCAACGCCAGGGGCGCAGGATGCTATCCTCGAAATGAATAATATCCTCCTCCGTTGGTATTGTTCTTCCCGCCTTGAGCTTCAACATGAACAATGGTTTTCACTTCTCGCATTAAAAATCGCTCTACCTTTGGCACCGAATCTTGATAAAGACCGGAAAGCATTTAAGACGATCTGATACGAAGGCTCGGTCGAGATCGTAATGGCGGTGACCTCGAATTCTGCAGGAAGGAAATTTCATACACCGTAAGGACCGGTAATGTAATCCAATCGTAATTTAAAAGGATATTTTGGAATTTCATCTGTAGTCATATTCCTTCAGGGACGACCTTTTTCAAGCAAAAAATAACTATTCAGACTGACAATTGACCCACGATATACATTTTCTTAAATTCGAAAATTCCAACATGTATACTTCCGATAAATCGAGATTTTCACTTTTCCACTCTCACCGCAAAGTACCGCATGATATATATTTTCTGGAACTTATTTCCCGGCCTGATAATCCCTTTAGTCCGCGGATGATCTCATCGATCCCCGCGGATAGATTCGTTATGCAGATTCAAACGTCAATATAAATTAATTCTCTGGCACCAAAATTGCTTATTTCACTTCACGACTCTTTAACGAGTCGAATCAAAATTGTCCGTTAAAGGCAAACCCATCGAAAGGTTGGGACGCAAAACCACTGGCCTAAATCCGGTATTTTACCGGGTATGGTCGCAGGGTTACCGGGTGAGAGATGCATCTGACGGGGTGCTGCTCTTGGCGCGGTGATACAGCTCAGGAGGGTGCTCTCACGAAAGATAATGCCGCCTCGAAAGTTCAATCCTTTTATCCTATCCTTACCAGCGTAAAAGTTCTCTTGTTCATCTTCCTGTGCAGCACCGTCAACCATGCTGACGTTTTGACTTTAGCGTGGTGCAATCAGGTGTAAAATAGTGGACATACACATTGGATGTTGGACTCCAGTGGTTCTCTTTGGATTTCATATGGATCTCATAAAACCTAATCTTCAATCTAAACAACCAAAGGAAGTTTTCTATGTATGTGAAAAAGGTGATTGGGCTGATGACATGCATGCTGGTGATCGTTTTGGCAGTATCACAGGCGTGGGCCGTTGTTGCTGTCAGCGGTGAACTTCGAAAATGGCATAAGATCACCATTACCTTTGACGGACCGAACACCAGTGAAATGGCAACGCCGAATCCGTTTACCGATTACCGGCTCAATGTTACCTTTTCAAACGGAAGTACGAGCTACGAGGTTCCGGGCTATTTTGCCGCAGATGGAAATGCGGCCAATACCGGTGCAACCAGCGGCAGTAAATGGAGGGTTCATTTCGCACCGGACAAGACCGGAACCTGGAGCTATAGCGTTTCCTTCCGGGAGGGAACCAACGTAGCGGTGAACAGCGAAGACAACGCTGGAATACCGGTGGACCCTCTGGACGGCGAAACCGGCTCTTTTTTGGTACAGAGCTCCAATAAAACCGGCCGGGACCATCGTGGTAAAGGACGATTGCAGTATGTTGGCGAGCATTACCTGAAATTTGCGGAAACCGGAGAGTACTTTCTAAAGCAGGGCGCGGATGCGCCGGAGAACTTTCTGGCATACGTTGATTTTGACAACACACCCAACAATAAAAACCTTCGCAAGGACTGGAGCCCCCATAAGGGCGATTGGAACAGCGGTGATCCGACCTGGAAAAGCGGCAAAGGAAAAGGCATTATCGGTGCCGTTAATTACCTGGCATCCGAAGGCATGAACGCCTTCTCCTTTATTCCCATGAATATCAACGGAGATGACCAAAACGTATTTCCCTACATTTCAGACAGTGCATTTGACCGTAAACGCATGGACTGCTCCAAGCTGGATCAATGGGAGATTGTTTTTGCGCACGGCGACAAGATGGGCATGTTCCTTCACTTCAAGACCCAGGAAACTGAAAATGAGAAGCTGCTGGACAACGGCAACCTGGGGACGGAGCGCAAACTGTACTATCGCGAGTTGATCGCGCGATTTGGTCATCACCTGGCGCTGAACTGGAACCTGGGCGAGGAGATCAATGACTCCTCCACCGCCCAGAAAAAATCCTGGGCCCAGTATTTCCATGACACCGATCCGTACCATCACCACATCGTCATTCACAATGGCAGCAGTCATTACGATCTGTTGGGGCTCGGTTCCAAACTGACGGGGTTTTCGTTGCAGACCAGTCTGAGCAATTTCGAAGGTGTCCATTTTCGGGTCAAAGACTACGTCAACCGGTCTGCCGACGCTGGCAAACCCTGGGCCGTGGCCTGCGACGAACCCGGAGATGCCGGTCATGCACTGAGGCCGGACAACGACGCCGGCAACTCCCACGAGGACGGCCGCAAAAATGCCTTGTGGGGCACGTTCATGGCCGGCGGCTGGGGAAACGAATGGTACTTCGGTACCCAGCACGCGCACTCGGACTCGACATGTCAGGATTTTCGCAGCCGCAACAAGTGGTGGGATTATTGCCGATATGCGCTGGAATTTTTTAACGATCACAACATTCCTTTCTGGCAGATGAAGAACAACAACAGCCTTTCCAGCGCTTCGAACGATTACTGTCTGTTCAAAAAGGGGCTGGTCTATGTTGTGTACCTGAAAAATGGGGGCAGCACGAACCTCGACCTTTCCAATGCCGGCGGGCAGTTCGATGTCCGGTGGTACGACCCGCGTAACGGAGGCGGCCTTAAAACCGGTTCCGTTTCGACCGTTCAGGGCGGCCGTTTCGAATCCTTGGGCAATGCGCCGAACAACACAGATAAAGACTGGGTGGTTCTGGTCACACTGGGAA
>JBATHN010000733.1:0-1942 GCA_049666885.1 Desulfobacterales bacterium | reverse complement strand
GCGCTTGACGGCTTCGGCGTGCGCGGCTCTCGCCAGGCCGTGCTGGGCGACGGTGTTGTCCGGGTCCAGCAAAAGGGCTGCTTGGAAGTTTTTCTGCGCCATTTGGCCGTCACCTTCGGTCAGCGCCGCCAGCCCCACTTCGATGAAGCGCTGCAAGGCGGCCGGCATTCGACCGACCAGCAGGTTCGCATTTTTTAGGGCGGCGGCGTAACGGTCGGTTGCGGCGTTATAATCGTTTTGCGACAGCAGTGTGTAAGCCTCCCGACCGAGGGTGATCATTTCCGAATACAGGGGCCCGCCCCATTCGGACACCCCTTTGTTCTCCAGCGTGGATGTGACCTGGGAAAATTCAGTTCGCTGCCGCTCGGCCTGCGCTTTTTCCTTCGCCTGTGTTGCCGTTTCAGTTACAGCCGGGCTAAAGGGTGCTGATTTTACGGAATCCGGCAGGGCGGTTATGCTCTTATCATCGGTGACAGGTGACGGGGATTTCGGTACGGCAACAATGGGGTGGGATTTCAGGTAGTGCAAAAACCATCCCCCCAGGGCCAGGATGGCAATCAGCACCAAACCGAGCAGTGAGACGTTCCGAAGGCGGCGTCTTTCAGGCCGAAGACGGTCCTGCCCGTGGCTTGGCCCTTGAATGGACACGGGGCTGATGACTTCCGCAGAAGCCTTTTTCGAGGGGTTTTCGTTTTGTGACGGGTGCGTCATTGTTTTCTGACGGTCTTTTATGAGTCCGTGCCCATTCGCGGTTTCATAAAGGGCCATTTATGGACGGAAACTCGCCAATTTCATGAAGTATACGGGCTAGTGTCTCGTCACACATAAATTGTCTTATCCATTGAAGATCGCTGCTCGATATTTCAAGCCTGGGGACATAACCATGACCATCGGCAGTGTTGGTTCAGGTTTCAGGGCTTGCCCACCCGCCTAAAATAATGCCAAATACCAAAATACAAGCACCAAAATACAAATAAATCCCAAATTTCAGTATCCAAAAATTGCTTTCATCCCTCAACCCTGAACGGTGAACCCCTGGCCCAGACCCGGCTTGGAGGGATGTGGTGATGAAAAGCAACGTCTATAGAATATGCAAACAATTTCGTAGCCACGTCCCGTCGCGCCAGGGCGGGCTTGAACCGGGAACTTTAGTCGCATTCAATTGCGTCCCTCAAGGCAGTCGAGACACTTCAGTAATGACACGACACTATGGATCCGCCGACAGGGCCGGGTTTGCGGGGTCGCCGGCGGCATCCGGTCCAAAGCCGGTCTCGGCATCGTAAATCTGGCGCAACAGTTTTCGCCAGGCATCAAACTGCTCTTGAGCGGAACCGGTCAATTCATACTGTTTTCCTTCAAAATCCATCACCACAGGCTTCATTTCACTTCCAAATGAATCGCTCATTTCCTTAATGGCTTCGGAGTGTATTTTCGCTTCTTTGGAAATGTTAAACCCGTTGATGAGAACCTGGCCGCCGAGAATGATCATTCCGGTCTCTACCGCTGCAGTGTTGGTGACATCACTGGCACCGAGAGCAACCGCACCCGCTATTATCAGAGCCCCGGCTATCTGACGGATCAGAGCGTCACGCTTGATTTTTCTGATGGCCGCCAGCTCATCGAAGCTCAGGTGGCGCCAATTTTCGTAAGGCGGCCACATTTCATTATAAAATTCCTCGTAGTAATTGTTGAGTACATCCACATACATGTATTCTCTTTCCCTTATTCTTTGCAACCGCTCCATCATGGGGTCGTCTTCGGCCGGTAGACGCTGGATGGCAAGCCGGTCATCCTTGTTCGCGGCTAAATAGCCAGTATAGGCAATCGGAGCAAAATCTTGCGCAAATTTCAACCGAGAGACCGTACGGATGTTGTGGATCTCCTGCGCAGACAGTTTCAGTTTGTAATCCGCCATGTCGTTGACGATCGTGTTGTACAGGTC
>JBATHN010000732.1:0-5224 GCA_049666885.1 Desulfobacterales bacterium | reverse complement strand
GGCAGTGCTCACCCGGTTGCTCGGGGCGGCCCGGCTGGCGCCGTCGGCCAACAATTTTCAGGAGTGGCGCTTCGTCGTGGTCCGCGACCGCGAGAAGCGCGTGCAACTGGCCGAAGCCGCCTGCCGGCAGTCATTTATTGCCGAGGCGCCGGTGGTGCTGGCCTGCTGCGCCGAGACGAACCGGCATGTGATGACCTGCGGCCAGGCGTGTTATCCGATCGACGTCGCCATTGCGGTGGACCACATCACGCTCTGTGCGGCGGCCGAAGGCCTGGGGACATGCTGGATCGGGGCCTTCTACGAAGACGAAGTGAAGCGGATCCTTGAAATTCCACCCGAAATTCGCGTGGTGACCTTGCTGCCGATCGGGTATCCGAAAAATCCAGCCAAAGTTCGTAAGATCCGGCGGCCCTTGGAGAAAATCGTTTCGTATGAACACTGGGCCTTTGGTTAATAAATATATTTCAATTTCTTAAACCGCATTTTTTTACCATTGACATTTTCAATTTGTACATTGTCTGCATTATTAAGTGTTCTAATGTATAGACGCTTTCTGTGCTCAGGCGAACACTTTTGATGCGTTTTTCGGTATCTGCTGAAACGACATTTGACTCTCGATTCGCCCTTCCTGTTGATTGCTCTTCTCCTTCTTGGTCAATGGTCCTCCGTTAAGGACCTTTTTCCACTGGGCTGCATTCTCTGCAGGTTTTCGGTTACGACAACCGTTGCGGATTTCTCGACACAAAGTCTGTTTAACCTGACCTTACGAAAAAATCTCACTCACGAATCGGACAGCGAATAGCGCCATTTTCCATGTCCCATGCGCGCCTTCATATGTTTTGTGGCCGATTGCCCGCATAATTTTACAATTTGTTCAGATTCATCAGTGCGTCGACAAATAGGAGGCAGGAATGATGAAAAAGGCAAATATTGTCATCATCGATCTAAATCCTTCTACAAAGATTGGATGTGCGTTGCGAGAAACTATTGAAACGTGCTCCAAATTAAATGCCTATGTTCAATTCGAGGTTTCAGGGGACAGCCAATCTGTCACCTGTGATAGGGAACTGGCAAATGTTAGCGCACGCTGCCAACTCAATCTAATTATTTTTATCTTACCCCCCTGTAATTTGAACCAAACCGGAGAACTGATTCAAGATATATAGGGACATCCTTGCTTTTTAAATTTAGTATGGTTTTATATCTAATTTGCTCGGCAATGGAAGCCCCCCGAGTATATCGGGGACTAGCTAAGCCTATTTGTTTTATATAATTGGCAAATTCTTAGGATGAGGGGTTAAAATGCCGCGTCGGGCTCGGTTGGATGCTCCTGGAATATTAATTTTGAAGCTTGACATTTATGGTCATAATGGTCATTATGACCATAAATGGAGGTCATTATGGAAAAAAGCATATCAGTAGCGGAGGCTAAAGCCACGTTGTCAGAATGCATCCGGCAAGTGGAATCTGGTTCTCTCGTTCTCATTACAAGGCATGGCAAGCCGGTTGCCGCGCTCGTCCGCCCCGGTGATTTGGAACATCTTGAGCGTTTGAGAAAAGCAGGGCCTGAAAGCGGACTTGCCAGCATTGCCGGTGGCTGGGAAAACTCCGAAGAACTAACTGTAATCTTGGATGGCTCCCCTCGTTACGGGCAACGTGATATTACGGATCTTGAGCACTGACGAGATGGCATTTCTCTTTGATACCGATGCCATTTCAGAACTCTTGCGCCCACATCCTGCAATTGCCTACCTAAATTGGCTCATGAAGGTTTCTCGTGAAGAGCAATTTACAAGCGCCGTTGTAATAGGCGAATTATACAAAGGCGCCTATCGTTCCCAGGACCGAGATCGACACCTGACCAATATAGAGAAACGCATTCTCCCAGCTGTCACAGTCTTACCTTATGACACTGACACAGCGAAAGTCTTTGGCAAAATCCGAGCCCATCTTGAAGAAGCAGGAACAATCCTTCCAGATGCGGACCTTCAGATTGCTGCTACAGCTATATGGTATAACCTAGAACTTGTAACTGGAAACTTACGTCATTTCAGCAGAATTTCTGGTCTGAAACTCAACACGATCCTCGCAGATTCACGGAATACCACTTGACTGACTGCCTTCGTTTTTAATCCCCTTGAATAGATCCACAGTCACAGTTGGAATGCCGGTCACCCGACACCCGCCACGCACACCCGGACCTGCGGCATTGCGGCGTTCGCCTTGAGAAAAGAACCGCATCCGGTTCCTCGGTAGTACTCTTTTACGGGGGAAACGTAGTTTACTAAATTCACTAAATAGCAGAAATAGGAGGTTCCAATGGCTTTATAAAATTACGGCGTTCTAAAAGGCCGCCCCATCGCCCGGCGATTGGGAGTCTGCGCTTCGCCGCACTATCAGGTTCATCTGGTCGATGACGATGACGATGCCGACTGCCGCATCGCCGTTTTTAGGAATAAAAGATACACTCAAGAATGATCCATCAGATAAAGAAAGTTGACATTAATTCCTCGAAATTGCAAATCAGCTTGACAGAAAAAATGCAGATCTCTTAAATCTTCCAGGTGATCCGTAGCAATGATTTGAGACGAATTTGATTAATAATCAAACTCTTACATCTGTTTTCCCCTATTCGTCAACACCATTATATCATTTGGCACTATCTCTGCTTTAAAATTTAATAACAAACAGGTTCAGAAGAGAAAGAACGTATACCCGAACTTGTAAATGGAAAATTTGGCAGGGGAGAAGATGGACAGAAGAGCCTTGCGCCTTTTTACGATCATCTTAGTGCTGATTTCAATTTGGAGGTCACCGGCTTCCATTCATGCGGCTGAATTCGGTGAAGGGTCTATAAAAGCCCTCACCCTGCTGGACCGGAATGAATGGAATAAAGTGGAAATTTACGCCTGGGACAAGATTAGTGTCGGCAAACGAGCTGATTTTGGTATGTTGGATTTACCGTGTGACAGCTCTGAAACCATGAAGCGCAGCTTGCGGCCGTCTTTTCTCAAAAAAATTTTACTGGATGAAAATTACGCAAAATTAATCCCCCATTTTGGGGCTCGAATCCGTGGCGCATTTTTCACGGAAACGCTGGATTTTGAGAATGCTGACTTGAAAAATCAACTGGCCTTGGAAAATTGCTATTTTGAAAAATCGGTAAACTTCAGCGGCGTTAAAACCAAATACGGCATATCCCTGGCGGACTCTACCGTTAATGGCTCTGTTTTTTTCAAGGGTGCCGCAATCGAAGGTTCTCTCAACTTGAATGGTTGCAACTTTCAGAGCTTGATAGGCCAAAACTTGAAAGTAAACGGCCCGCTGACCATTATGAGAGCGACAGTCAAATTCAGCGATCCGGAACAACCGGCCATCGAACTTACCGCTGCCAAAATCGGCGGACAATTCAACTTAGATCACACGAAGGTTTTTGGCGATATCCACATGCCGGGAATGAACGTCGGCAGCCAGTTCTCCGCCAAAAATTCTACGATCAGAGGCAGTCTCAGCATGTCGGGTGCGATAGTTGAGAGACAGCTGATGCTAAAACAATCAGAAATTAATCAAATTCAAATGCCGGGAATCAAGATAAAAAGCCGTCTGGTTCTTAAAGGGGCAACCGTCTTCGGTAATATTAATTTAGACAGTATTAGCGCTGAGGGACATATTAACCTGGCGCAAGGCAACTTCAACAGCTTGAGCCTGATAACCGCCGACATTAAGGGGCGCTTGGACATGCACAAGTCCAGATTTTCGGGGAGGGTCGAAACATACGGATTATCGGTAGGCGACATTTTAGATCTGAAAGGGGCTCAATTTGAAGATGAGCTGCGCATGCAGCGATCACGCATTGGTAGTCTCCTTTATTTGAATTCGGCCAAATTTTCGAGGAATGTTTCCCTGAAAGGGGCCTCGATCACAGGCGATTTATACACCGATTCGGCCGAGTTCAGAGAGAAGTTGGATATGGGCAGTGTCAGGCTCAGCGGTGAACTGATCATAAACGAAGGCACTTTCGAAGGGAATGTCCTAATTAATTTGGCTCAACTTGGGGTTATAAACTACAAGGGGGTCAAAAGGTTGAAATACCTAGACCTCACCGGCACCAATGTTGACAAGATGATAGTCGTAGTGAAGGACACCTCCGATTTTCCAGAAAATTTGCAGTTGCACGGTTTTACTTACAACCTTTTCGTTGGCGAATATGGGGGGCGAGTGGAACAAGAGCAGGAATTTTTCCAGGCCTGGTTGAAAAAACTTGCCAAGTATACACCACAGCCATATACCCAATGCGCCAAGGTTCTGCGCGAGTTCGGCCAGCCTGAGAAGGCCAACAAAGTGCTTTTTGCCGGCAAAGAGGAAGAACGCAAAGCTGCCTGGCACCAGAACGACTTCGGTCGCTGGATATGGCTCTCGGCGCTCAAGTGGACGATTGGATATGGAATCGGAATAAAATATTTCCAGTCATTGATCTGGGTTTTTTTATTGATCGTTGTGGGGACATTGGTCTGTCGTTCGATAAAAGACGACGCGAATATGAAGCAGTTGGACGCCGTAACCACCAAAGAACGCTGGCTCAATTGGTTTTTTTACAGCATGGACAATCTGCTGCCCATCATTAGCTTAAGAGATCTGCACAACAAAATCGATCCGCCGAAATGGGCGCGTCTGTATTTTTATTTCCATAAAATCGCGGGATGGCTTTTGGCCTCTTTCATTTTGGCCGGACTCGCGGGCATAACCCAAAAGTAAAAAAGCTATTTTATACACAATGTCACAATTAATTTCCATAGACGGCCCCTCTGGAAAGAACGGGAGGTTGTTTCTATGTTTACAATTGAGTGCGAAGATTGTGTCTGAATCCTGTAAAGAGGGATGAAAACGATAAGTAAGAGCCAAGCGTCAGCAATTGATGGTGTCTGAACTTGTTTCTCATGTAAAACAACTTGATATCAAATCCCTGAAATTGTAAATTAGCTTAACAGTAAAAATGATGTTTCTTAAACAATTCAGCCCATCTACAGACTCAATTGCAATAATAATTATTAATAATCAGGTAGTTACATATATTCTTTCTAAAACATATACACTTCTGCACTGTTTGGCATTATCTCTGCTTTAAAATTTTTATAGAGTTCTTTGCACTGAGAGCCCGCCGCTTAATGAAATAAATGTAAGCGTTCACAGGGCACCGCATCTGCTTTGTTGTCGGGCACTTGAA
>JBATHN010000731.1:0-3725 GCA_049666885.1 Desulfobacterales bacterium | reverse complement strand
CGGCTATACCGGTTCGCACCCCGCCGAATCAAACCCATGGCATAAAAACATTACAGGAAAAAATCATGCTCGAAGCCTTCAATTTTCGGGTCATCTTGGAATACATGCCGCTCTATCTGCAGTGCTTCCTGGCCACCCTTTGGCTGTCTGCCTTGTCACTGATCGGGGCTATCCTGGTGGGAATAATTGCCTGCGCCATGCGACTGAGTCAATCAAAAGCCATCTCCAGAACCGCCGGCGTTTATATCGAAAGCATCCGTTCCACACCCTTGTTGGTGCAGCTCTATTTCTTTTATTTCGGTCTTCCAAGCCTGGGTGTTATGCTTCCGGAATGGGTTACCGGAGTTTTTGCCCTGACCTTGAACAGTGGGGCCTATTATGCCGAGATCATTAGGGCGGGCATTCAAGGCATTGCCTTCGGACAGATCGAAGCTGGGATTGCTTCCGGTTTGAACTATTTCCAACGCATGCGCTATATCATCCTGCCTCAGGCACTTGGTATGACGATTCGGCCCATGCTGGGACAAGCCATTGTTTTGGTTAAGGACTCGTCGCTGCTCTCGTTGATTTCGATTATGGAGCTGACACGGGCAGGCCAGTTGTTGACCTCGGATCGATTCATGCCCACAGAAGGGTTCCTGACCACGGCGGCTTTTTATTTAATACTTTACTACCTGCTCAAAACCTTCTCGAGTTGGTCTGAGAAACGACTGATTTTCATGGAAGCTCATTGATTCTCGAGGTATAAGACATGTGGAGTTTCTATTTTAATGAACTGATGCGCAGTCTGCCCTTCTTCCTCAAGGGGCTCTGGATGACCGTAGCGGTTGCCGGGCTAAGTCTGATCGCAGCGACCATCATCGGCTTCATATTAGGAATTGTGAGGGCAGGTCGGAATAAAATCCTGCGATCCATTATCGGCGCTTGGGTGGACCTCATTCGTGGAACACCCTTTCTGGTCCAGGTATTCATTGTCTTTTTTATTCTGCCGAGCGCCGGCATAGAACTGGAAGCATTTCCGGCAGCGGTTATCGCACTGAGCAATATGGGTGCCAGCTTTATCTGTGAGATCGTAGCCAGCGGCATCCTGGCTGTGCCGCAAGGCCAGAGAGAGGCTGCGACTGCATCCGGGCTCTCCAGTTTTCAGCAACTGCGGTTTATTGTTTTGCCCCAGGCCATGCGATCCATCATACCGCCTTTGGTGGGGCAATATGTTCTTATTATTAAAGATTCATCCGTAGTCTCTGCGATTGGAGTGGTTGATGTTACCCGGGTCGGTTGGCTGACAGTGCAGCGCATTCCGGAAGGTTTGATGGTGTTCGGCCTTGTGGGCATTTTATATTTCGCGATTTGTTATCCGTTAATCAATTTGTCGAATTACATGGAAAGGCGGATGACGGTGACAGCTACCAGGCTCTAAATGAGATTTGCACGGCAGCTGTAGAAACCTGTAGATACTTATTGGGGAATGAGACCATGATTTCTTTTAAAAATGTCAATAAATGGTTCGGGGAACTTCACGTCCTGAAAGACATCAATCTCGAGGTTACTCACGGGGAGGTGGTGGTGGTCTGCGGTCCGAGTGGATCAGGAAAAAGCACTCTGATTCGCTGTGTCAATAGATTAGAGCCTATCCAAAAAGGAGAGCTCGTCGTCGACAACATGATTGTCCATGACAGAAAGGCCAATATGACCAAGATCCGAGCGGAGATAGGATTTATCTTTCAATCATTCAATCTATATCCTCACATGACAGCTTTGGAAAACGTGACCATTGCACCAATCAGAGTCAGGAAAATGCCGAAAGAAGAAGCTGAAAAACTCGGTAGGGAGACATTAACACGGGTGGGATTGGGGGAAAAAATCGATAAGCATCCTGCTCAACTCTCAGGAGGTCAACAGCAGCGAGTGGCCATTGCCAGAGGCTTATGTATGCGCCCAAAAATTATGCTTTTTGACGAACCCACATCGGCCCTTGATCCGGAGATGATCAATGAGGTCCTTGACGTCATGCGAGATTTAGCCAGGGAGGGAATGACCATGATGGTGGTTACCCACGAAATGGGATTCGCCCGGGAAGTGGCTAACCGGGTCGTCTTTATGGATGACGGGAAGATAATCGAGGTTGCACCACCAAACGATTTTTTCACCAATCCACAAACAGATCGAGGCAAATTCTTTTTGAGCTCAATTCTAAAACATTGATGGACGCTTTAATTTAATTTTCGCGGATCAGAATAATTCCACATTTATGGAGTACTTGCGCAAGTCTTTTGCAAAGTCCGATGCGCTTCAAACCACCTCATTGTAAGCGTTTACAGAGTGCCGCAGATGCAAGGCGTCGGGCGCGCAGACGTACTGTTGTACTTCAAGTGCCCGACAACAAAGCAGATGCGGTGCCCTGTGAACGCTTACTAAAATCGAGCCTCATGTCCAAGTTCATTGCCGTAACTTGAGGCACATAGAGATCCACGAAACGCCATAATAAAAGCACTTTCCTTTCGCTCAAACCAAGAAATCAGGAGGACAACAAAATGAAGATCGCAGTATTGGGTTCGGGGAACGGGGGCTGTGCCGTTGCATTCGACTGTGCGGCCCACGGTCATCAGGTTCGTTTGTTTGATTTCGAACAATTCCCGAAAAGTATCAAGGCCGTCCAAGAAAATGGCGGCATCCACTGCGAGGGTGAGCTTGAAGGATTTCAACCGGTAGCCTATGCCGGGCACGATGTTGAAAAAGCGTTGGAGGGGGCGGACATCATCTATGCCGTTGGACCGGCGTACAGCACCAGGCCCTTTGCCGAAGCCTGCAAGCCATACCTCAAGGAAGGGCAGATCGTGATCGTGTGCCCGAGTTCGTGCGGGGGCGCTATTGAGTTCAAAAACGGTGCGGGTTTGGGACTTCGAGATGAATCGATTCTTATAACGGAGACTTCGACGCTGCCGTATGCCGTTCGATTGCTTGAACCTGGCAAAATCAAGATTTTTAACAAGCTCAAAGGCGGGTTGTTAATGGCCGCGGTTCCAGCGAAAAATACCAATTATGTGTTGGAGAAAGTGCGCGATGTCTATCCGACGATGAGCGCGGCAAAGAATATACTTCAGACCAGCTTACAGAACGGCAACCCGGTCATCCATCCCACGATTACGCTCATGAATGTCGCGTTAATCGAACGCACCAAAGGCGATTTCGATTTTTATCACGAGGGCGTCACTCCGGCGGTTGGCAGGCTGATCGAAGCGGTTGATAGAGAACGGATCGCCATTGGAAAAAAATTGGGCGTGGACGTCATTCCCGATCCGGAATTGGGCGTCATGCAGGGCTACATGACAGAAGCCACGTATGACAAGGGATTTATCACCGCGCCGGGATTTGCGGGGGTCAAAGCCCAGAGTAGTCTGGATTACCGGTATTTCAATGAAGATGTGGGGTATGGTCTGGTGTTCCTCCAGAAACTTGGGGAACAGGTCGGGGTGGCGACACCGGTTATGTCGGCTGTGATCACACTGGTTTCTTTGTTGATGGAACGAGACTATGTGGGTGAGGCCAGGCGCACGATGGAAACTTTAGGACTTTCAAAGCACACTGCGAAAGAATTGGAGAAACTGTTGGCGTAAAAATATATGGAGCCAATAATTAGCAACTGCTGGGCGTTATGCGGAAGCACTCGGAATTGGTGACATGGATAAGATAAGCGTTATTGGAGTTTAAACGCAATGAAAGCA
>JBATHN010000730.1:0-1579 GCA_049666885.1 Desulfobacterales bacterium | reverse complement strand
ATGCAGAATTTGTTCCAATTATTTTTTGTTTTTCGTCAGAGGCCGAAAAACAAAAATGACGAATCGGATTTTCGATCTGTAGATCGAGGGGGGAGGCCGTACACCCATACATCGGTCCTTATCTTGTTGCGTCAAGACGTCCCTCATTACTCTCCCCATAACCTTCTGATTATTGTCAAAATGTTGACGCCTTTGAAATCCTGACGCCTGTAACATGCGTCAATAGCGGCCCAATGACTGGTTCCAGGCTCAGGATACCGGCCGGTTGCGCCTTGTGGCTCGCGTAAAAGATAGAATGGCATGTTTGGTGCATGCGGTGAGGAAACCTGTATGAAAACACTGTCAGGCCAAGCGTTACCGGTAAGGAATCCCAGACGAGCCGGCGGATTTGAACAGGCCAAGACACAAGGAGGTATTTAAAATGATGACGGATCCGAAATCAGGTGATTATCTGGCCTGGTTTTTCGGCACCAACCAGCAGACGCGCGGTCAAATGGCTAATTTTCTGAACCAAGGATGCCCGGTGACCCTTCGGCCACAACCCAACGGAAAAGCAGTCTCGAGGCCTTACGTCGATTTTGAACCGACCCCCGATTTTGTGCGGTCATGCGGTTCGACGGCCGCGTGCAAGGGAAAAGACATCGTCGATTTGATAAAAAGGGCCAGGAGCCGGACCGACCACACCCACGCCGTTCTTCACCGCAACAGCGGTGATGCAAAACATCTGGTAACGGCGACACGAAACCCATTGGAGATTTTTGTCGTCGGCATTGGGCATCATTTCAATAATCTTTTCATGACGATTCAGGGTAATGTTTCACTGATTCTAGGGGCCACGGTTGGTGAGCATCGGCACGACCGGCGGTTCAGGAGAATCGAGAGACTTGTCTTGAGTGAGTCGATGCTGACGAACGATCTGCTCGGCATCGTGATCGAAAAAGGCTGTTATATCGATGGACAGCTACAAGCCCACCTTTTGGATGAGATTATCGCTATCTCCGACACGGCTGCCATGCGCCAGGCCTTCTGCGGGATCGAAGGGTCAACTCGATTGGCAGCAGGCCAGTCCCGGCGAGTGCTGCGTCGTTTTGCCGACAGCCTGGTATTTATCCTGCAACGGCTGTTAAACGAAATTCAAGAGCACACGGCTTTTATCATTGCCGATGACAGTGCCGATGAAACTGAAAACACGCGGCTTTACAAAATAATGGAGACCGTCGACAGGGGGCAAAAACTTCTGAGTGAGCTCAGACATTATGCCGGCAGCAGTGTGCCGTTTGTAAATCGAATCGGGGCTGAAACTCTGGTCGAAGTCTTAAGGGTCACCTGCTTTGGCGAACGGGAAAGCATTCGGTGCCACCTGAAAATCGACCCGGACTTGGCCGACGTCGAAATGGATATGGGATGGCTGCATACCATCCTTCGCAAACTTTACGATAACGCGGCGGAGGCTATGCCGAACGGCGGTGATCTATTTATAAAGATCAAAAACCACCCCGGGAGTCCGCTTCAGCAGCAAGAAGAAAAGGGGATCGGCAAGCCTTGTGTCCGTTTGAAATTCAAAGACACAGGGCAGGGG
>JBATHN010000729.1:0-6253 GCA_049666885.1 Desulfobacterales bacterium | reverse complement strand
CTCTCCAGCATGGACAGATAGGCGTCCATGACGCAGTACCCGTCTCCGCCGCCGCCGGTTGTCACCACGATCAGCTTTTCGCCGTTTTGCAGACCCTGTTCCTTGCGGGCTTTCTGGATCTGGCTTTCTGACGGCATCTTGCGGGGAATATAACCGGTAAACACCATTTTGCGGCTGACGCTCGCCGGTATGGCATACTCTTCGATCGGATCGTAGAATTCCCGGTTCCCATAAACCCAGATCTCGCTGTAAAGCGTGTCGAGGATGTCGTAGATGCCCTTTTTATTCCAGTCTTGCCGGACGCTATGACGGTCGTCCATGATGTCACGCAAGCCGAGAATCGTCTGGGTGTTGGGCTGACAGCGCCGAAGCCACTGCAAGGTGGGCAGCACCTCTTTCTTCAATCCCAGGGGTTCCTTGTCGACAATGAAGAGATGCGGCTGAAAGGTCTTCGCGGTGGCGGTGATGATGTTTTTGCGGATGTTCAGGGCGTGCTGAGCGTTGATTTTGATCGAAAGCGGCAGGTATTCCTCGTTGGTCTTTTTGATCATTCCCGGGATGCGCACGAAATCGATCTGCTCCGGAAATGAAAACCGACCGGCAATCGGTGAACCGGTCAGGATGAGGATGTTGACGTGCGGTTCCCTCAACTGTGACGCGATGGCCATGGTGCGGCGGATATGGCCCAAGCCATACGTGTCGTGAGAGTACATCAGTATGTTATATGTGGGCGTGCGAGACATTGGGTGACGGCAAATATGACCTAAGTTGAGCGTTTAAAATTTTTAAAAATTCGAAACCCTTGGGATTGCTGATCTTACCGCATCTACCGCGTCATATGCCGTCCCGCATAGCGATCCCGCCGACAGCGGGACGGAACGGCATCTTCTTTGTATCAGCGGCAACCTCGACAATCGCTCACATTAGGTAATGGCCATAGTTGAACGACCACGCTGTCCATATCATGATTTTCAATAAAAAGACAATATGTTCCGAAAAATCCGTTCCGACGGGCATCGGAAAAGGCTTTTCCGCCGAAGATGGGGTTCAGGTTTCGTTGCAGCTATTCGAGACGGGTAAGGATTGCACAACCCGGGCACTGAATGGAATTTTTCATTTGACAAATATTTCGTCATATGACATCTCATTTGACAAATAACATGTCATTGAACGCCATGAGTGAAAATATCCCATACATCGAGCGGTTGGTCAACTTAAATGCCTTATTGGCCAATAAATCGCATTTTCTGCTTGGGCCCCGCCAAACAGGCAAGACTTTTTTAATTCGCCATACACTCGATAATGTTCGAGTGTATGATCTTCTCGATTCGGAGATCTATCTGGCGTTCAGTCGCAACCCGGCACGCATTTCCGAAGAGCTACAAGCACAAGACCGAATCGTTGTGATAGATGAAATTCAAAGACTTCCAGAGCTCTTAAATGAAGTTCATCGGCTCATCGAAGAGCGTGGGATTCGTTTTTTACTGACCGGATCAAGTGCGCGTAAACTCAGGCGCGGTGGAATCAATTTGCTGGGTGGAAGGGCACGCACCAAATACCTGCACCCCCTGACCTGTAAAGAATTGAGTGGACGCTTTGAGCTGTTCAAAGCGATAGAACGCGGTTTGATCCCCTCAATCTACTTTTCAGATGACCCGCGCGCCGACCTGCAAGCCTACGCTGGTTCTTACCTCCAACAAGAAATACTGGCTGAAGGGGCGACGCGAAATATACCCGCATTTAGCAGATTCCTTCATGTAGCCGCGCTGTGCAACGGTACTATCGTCAATTTTACCAATGTTGCCAATGACGCTCAGGTGGCAAGAACCACTGTTTATGAGTATTTTGAAATCCTTAAAGACACCCTGATTCTCTTTGAACTGCCGGCGTGGCGAAAATCGAAGAAGAGGAAACCGCTGGCATCCTCAAAATATTACTTTTTTGACATTGGTGTCGTATCTGTCTTGCAGGGGAGAAAATTTAGTGCCGGCACACCTGAATTCGGTGGGGCCTTTGAGACATACCTGATGCACGAACTGAAATGTTTCAGCGACTATATATCCGGTGATAAGTTGAGTTATTGGCGCTCCACCTCCGGTTTTGAAGTCGACTTTATCATTGATGATCATACCGCTTTGGAAATAAAAGCAAAAAAACACCTATCTGACAATGACATTAAACCCCTGCGTATGCTGGCAGAGGAGAGAAAACTAAAACGCTATATATGCGTCAGTATGGAACCACGCAGGAGAAAAGTCGGAGAGATAGATATTCTACCCTACATGGAATTCTTGGACCTGTTGTGGGACAAAGCGTTCACCTAAAGGAATTGTATCGTTTTGCGGTGGGAACGGCTGCACCCGGATTGCAAATGCCTATATTATGATGTATGAGAAACACCGGCAGAGATCGTATCTGTCGATGGGGTTTGATCGCATAACGTAAACACTGGAAGCAGGCATCATGGCGCGTTCCGATGTTCATCCGGTGCACACCTTCGAGAACTGGCAGGTATGGCCGGGATCCTACAGTAATCCGGCGGCGGATGGCACCTACCGTTTTCCGCCGCAGCCGGGCCTGAGAATCACCCGCAAAACACCGATCGCCTCTATGGGCTCCTGCTTTGCACGTGAAATCCGGAAAGCGCTGCTCAAGGAAGGCTATGCCTACATCACCGAAGAAACCCATCATCCGGCGGCAATCCATGCCAGTGCGGCCTGGGAACGATCCTACAACACCTTTTCGATGCGCCAGATTTTCGAATACACTTTTGACAACTGGCAGCCGGATTGTCGCTGGTGGACGGCCCCGGTCTCACGCAAGATTCAGGATCCATATCGACGCATCATCCTCTACGACAACCTGGCGGCGGCCGAGGCGGACTTTGCCCGTCATCGCATCCACTCGCGGAGCGCCTTGGAGCGGGCCGAGGTGCTCATCCTGACCCTCGGACTGACAGAGATTTGGGAAGATTCCCGGGACGGTTCGGTCATTTGTCTGCCCTCCGGACCTTACGTCAACGAAGGCGGCGACATGAACCGCTACCGGTTCCGGGTCAGCCGATACGCCGAGAACCTCGCCAACCTCGAGCGCATCCATGCCCTCATGGCCGCTTACAATCCCCGGTGTGAGCTGTTGGTCACGGTATCGCCGGTACACCTCTGGGCCACGTTTCGCAAGGATATCGACGTCATCGGCGCCAGCTGCAACTCGAAATCAACCCTGCGGGCGGTGGCTGACGAGTTCGCGGCCGTCCACGACAACGTTTTTTATTTTCCGGCTTTTGAAATGGCCACCATTTATCAGCCGCTCCTGGGCCGGTCCTGGTTCAGCGACGGCAAGGAAAATTTTCATGTCGACAAACAGACCGTAAAATTTATTATGCGACATTTTTTCAACATGTATACCTCGTATTGATGAGCTGGGATATGAACCATCATCCAAACCGTTTATTATGGATTTGTGCCTTGCTGGCGGCTTTTATTCTCGCGTTTTTGGCCGGCTGTTCCGCCAACTACGGCCGATTGGAAATTAACAGCACGGTCGAGCAGGCTTTCAAAAACTATGAGATGCTCGACCACTACCAGTATTATTACAGCGGTCGCGAAAACAAACCTTCGGCGATCATCGGCATCGATCCGGCCTTTCAATTCAGTTCAAAATACTGGAGAGCCATCGAACCGCCGCTGTTCAAAACAATGGTCGGGCGCATGTTTCCGGAATACGGGTTTCTCTACGGAGCCTACATGATGACCCCCGACGGCAGAAAAGCGGGTGTGTGGTACTCATGGGTGAACAATTATACCGCAAAATTCGAGGGTGACCGGATTATCGTTTTTTCACCGGAACCGTATGCGGATGGCAGCAACGGTGGGTTTTTCGGAGACCGCTATTAATTGTCATAATTTCAGATATCAGTAAAAAGAAGGCATATGGAATTCGAACCGGTCATCGGGCTTGAGGTACACGCCCAACTCAACACCACGACAAAAATTTTCTGCGGCTGCTCGACCGCTTTCGGCGCTCCGCCCAACACCCACACCTGCCCGGTCTGCCTCGGCATGCCGGGCGTGCTGCCGGTGCTCAACCGCAAGGTGGTCGAGTTCACCTTGCGCATGGCCCTTGCCACCCACTGTGACATCAATCCCGAAAGCCGTTTCGCACGCAAAAACTACTTTTATCCCGATCTGCCCAAAGGGTATCAGATCTCCCAGTACGAGCTGCCGATTGCCAGAGACGGCTGGATCGAGATTCAGGTCGGTGATGATCGGAAGCGAATCAGGATCAACCGCATCCACATGGAAGAGGATGCCGGCAAGCTGATCCACGACCCCCTGCGGCCGGTCAGCCGGGTCGATTTCAACCGCACAGGGGTCCCCCTGATCGAAATCGTCAGCGAACCGGACCTGCGCTCACCGGAGGAGGCCGGCGCTTACCTGCGGCAGCTACGGGCCGTCGTACGGTATCTCGGAATCTGTGACGGTAACCTGGAGGAAGGCAGCTTCCGCTGCGATGCCAATGTGTCGATCCGCCCGTTCGGGGAGCAGACATTCGGCACCCGTACCGAGCTGAAGAACCTGAATTCTTTCAAACATGTCGAAAAGGCCCTGCAGTATGAAATCATGCGCCAGACCGAAACCCTGCGTGACGGCGGCCGTGTAACCCAGGAGACCCGGCTGTGGGACCCGGACCGCAATCGCTCCACTTCCATGCGCGGAAAGGAAGAGGCCCACGATTACCGGTATTTCCCGGACCCGGATCTGCTGCCGCTGACAATCAGCACCGAATGGATCGAGCGCGTGCGTTGCGAACTGCCGGAACTGCCGGAGGCCAAAAGAGATCGCTTCGTCGAGGACTACGGCCTGCCGGCTTACGATGCCGACCTGCTGACCACCGATCGCGAACTGGCCGACTATTTCGAGACCTGCCTCGAGACGTTCAACAACCCCAAGCCGGTGAGCAACTGGATCATGGGCCCTCTGCTGGGAGTGCTGAACACGGCCGGCAAATCGATTGACGCATCACCGGTCTCACCCGAAAACCTGGGCCGACTGCTGCAGTTGATCGAAGACGGTGTTATCAGCGGTAAAATCGCCAAGACGGTCTTCGATGAAATGGCCGTGAGCGGCCATGCACCCGACCGCATCGTCAAGGAGCGGGGACTCGTTCAGGTCAGCGACGCCGTCCAAATAGAGGCCGCCGTCGACAAGGTCATGGCCGAAAATGCAGACGAAGTGCAGGCCTACAGGGCCGGCAAAACCAAACTGATCGGCTTTTTCGTGGGCCAGGTGATGCGGGAAACCAGGGGGAAGGCCAATCCCCAGGTGGTCAATGCGGTCTTGAAATCGAAACTCAGCTGACGATAAATGGTCTATTTTCTGCTGGGCGGCGCTCTCCTTAGGTTTTCCGGTTGCGGCGTAAAAAAGTACGCCTCGCCGTAAATCCCGCCTGGGCGGGATGCGGCCTTGCCCAACGAAAAATAGTTTCACTTATGAATTAAACGCACAACAGAGATGACGGCCGTTTGGATGGGCGTTAGCGACTAAGTAGTAAGACCAATTCACGATTTGTTTAGTTATTGACACGGCAGAGAAATAGTTCCAACATAAAATCATTTTGGAACCGTATTGATGGATAAAAAAATATCAGGATCCTTTCCGGATACGGCCATGAGGCCAAAGGATTTCATCGAAGATAGGACATTGTAACCGGACTTATTAAAATCGGAGGCATTCGTTGGAAAAGAGATCTTTGATTCGATACATCTTTATCATCACAACAATTTCGATCGTCACAGGCGTTATATCTGTAACGATCGCCGCCGAACCGCAACGGGTGGCCTTGCTGCCGTTTAAGATCAATGCCGAAAAGAACCTGACCTACCTGCAAAACGGTATTTTCGATATGCTCTCCAGTCGCTTGGCCGAACCGGGCAAGGTCCAGGTCCTGAGCCGGGGTGAGGTCGACAATGCGCTGGCGGGCACCGCCGGGCCGCAGGATGAGGCCGCCGCCCGCAATCTCGGTAAAAAACTGGGAACCGACTACGTTCTTTACGGCAGCCTGACCATGTTCGGCGACAGCCTCAGCATCGATGCCAAGATGGTGGATGTGACCGGTGCAAAACCACCGGTGGCTGTTTTCAGCCAGAGCCCGGACGTCGGGGGCATCATCCCGGCCATCGACCGGTTCGCGACCGACATCAACGCGCGGGTTTTCGATCGCGGAACGCCGGGAGCGGCCGTGACTGCCACGC
>JBATHN010000728.1:0-3393 GCA_049666885.1 Desulfobacterales bacterium | reverse complement strand
GAGGGCTGCGGCAATCTCGGGCACCAGACGCTCCAACTTCAACCGGGTGGTGTCCGGATACTTTTCGAACTCAGGTCCCAAGAGTACTTCCCCGCTGAGTCTGGGTAGGTGGGATGTGGGCATGCGGAAATTTCCGGTGTCAGCCCCCAAGCCGTGACACAGGTTGCAGTCCACCTTGGCAAAGCGCTCGGGACGCCAGGAGCGAAAAATGGTGGCCGCGCGTGGCAATACCTCGTTTCGCATTTGCAATTTGCGCTGCTCGCCGCTCATCTCAGCCCAGGTCAGTTGCTTCCCGTCAGGACCTATTGGCCCCACCCGCTTCGGATAGCAACCCCAGAGGCTCAGAGCGATCTGGGCCGCCAGAACGATGGATATGATGGTTTTTCGGTGGAGATAAGACATAGTACTTCCTTTTTCCGTGTTAATTATAGAATACCCTCTTGTGCTCCTTGACCAGGTAATCGATCTCCTTGTCAAACTTCGAGCGGTAGTATTTTACCATCGTCTCATTCGACATGATCATATCGATCTGACGGGTGTGCAGACACAGATATCCCAGGGTCTCGATGCACTTTTTCATAAATTCCGGGTCATGCCCCTCGGTGCGGGCCTCAAGGTTGTCTTCGACGACCTCCGTTTTAAAGCCGTGGTCTTCGAGCAGTCGACCGATGAAGTGGGCGCGTCGGGCTTTGCGGTCCAAATCCGCAGCCCCGCCCTTGAACTGGAACTTGACGTAGTTTTCCTCCTTGCGATCGGTGACCAGGGCTTCCATCGTACTGAAGTGGTAGCCGAGCCGGGAACTCAGGTTACAAAAATTCTTGGAGATCATGAAATAGTTCTGGTCCGCGAACCGGGACCGCCGGCCGGTGTTCAAGGCGGTGTTGGCGGTCGACTGAAACATGACCGACATCAGTCCCTTGCCGTCGATGGCCGGCGGGCCGTCCCAGGTGATGGCGGTAAAACCCTCCCAGAAGGCCAGCATCGGGACCGAGGTGATGTTTTCCAGCTTGACGTACTTTCCCTTGACCTCTTCCCGGTAGCCGTCGTCCAGGTTCAAAATCCACCACTGCATCGGTACCTTGTAGTATAGCTGCTTGCTGGAGCGTTCCGAAAAATTGTGCTCCTTGCCGAAACTGAACATCTCCTGCACCGATTTTTCGTGGATGAAGCGCGTGATGTCGTGCAGGGTTCGACAGTTCTTGGGTACAAATTCCGGAGCGGCCGGGTTCAGCAAATGCAGCGGCACGATGAGTCCGCTGACCTGCCGCAGAGTGTCGTAGACCGGACTGCCCGCCATCAATCCCTGTTTTTTCTCCACCGCCGTCAGGAGATGCTCTGCGCGACCGCGGTAAATCGTTCTTCCGGTCGCATCCACCGTGACCAGTTCACCTTTATCGAGCCGGGTCATGGCATCGGCTATGCCGAAAAGCGCAGGCACGCCGAACTCGCGGGCCACGTTGGCCAGGTGGCCGGCAAAGCTGCCGTGTTCGGTGACAACCGCGGATGCACGATTGATCAGAGAAGCCCAGCGTGGCAGCGCCTCGCGGGCCACCAGGATGCCGCCTTCCGGAAACGCCAGCATGTCGATGCCGCGTTCCAGTCTATGGACCAGGCCGGCTGCGGCACCGGGGCTGGCGGTGACCCCCCCTGCGATAAGCACGTCTTCTTCGCGTTGCTTGCGGGACAACTGCGGCATGGGGCGCGCCGCGGCTTCCACCTGCTGCAACGGACGGCACTGCAGGATGATGATCTCACCCTCATGCCCGACCGCCCACTCGATGTCCTGGGGCGCACCGTAATGCGCCTCCATCCGCACGGCCATTTCGGCCAACGCGATCGCCTGTTCTTCTGACAGCGACGGCTGCCGGCGGGTATCGTCGGCCGTGAGATCGATCCGGCACACACCCTCGAGCGGATAACAGACGAACTTGCGGTCCTTGTCCTTGACGTCCCGGTGAATCACCTGGAGGGGTGCCTGCCGGGAAACGACATAAAGATCGCAGTCGATGGTCCCGTCGACCACCGCCTTCGGAAGACCCCAGGCCGCATTGATGAAGATCGCATCGTCATTGATGTCGATCGGGTTGCGCGAGTACATCACCCCGCCGGACCGGGCATCGACCATTACCAGACACCCCACGCACATGGCGATGTCTTCGTCCTTGAAGCCTTTCTTCATGCGATAGGTCATCGCCTGCAGGCTGTACTTGCTCGCCACGATTTCCTTGTAGGACTGGATCACATTCTGAAGGCTGATGTTCAGTTCCGAACGGTGCATACCGGCAAAGGAACTACCGGTCTCGTCCTCGCCCAGGGCGCTGCTGCGCAGTGCGGCGGTTATCTCGAAGCCGGCTTCTTCTTCGGTAACCCGCCAGGCCTCTAAAATGGCATCCGCCAGGTCCTGCGGAACCTCGGCCTCGACAATCAGGCGGTCCAAACCGGCCTGCATGGTATATAGTTGCTGGATGTCGTCGGGATCGACCGTCTGCAGACGCCGATTGATTTCGGTTCTCAAGTCGTTGTGATCGAAAAACCGCTGGTAGGCCGCCGAGGTAATGACGAATCCGGGCGGCACCCTCAGGCCGACGGCATTGCGAATCTCTCCCAGGTTGGCCATCTTGCCGCCGACGATATCGGCCATGTCTTTGTTGATTTGGCCCAAGGGCAAGACAAGCCGCTCGTCTTTCAGCGGTTTTTTCTCGGTGAGGACCTGATCGATCGCCTTTTGGATCTGATTGAAGCGCTCCACCAGCTCATCGTATTTTCCCGGTGCCAGAAGCGTAATTTTTTTGATCATCCGGAAGACGTCGACGGATATTGCAGTGGCACTGCTGCGAACGAACGTCATGCCGAAGGGGCGCTCGCCCTTCAGGGCCAGTTCGATGTCGGCCATGATGTCCAGAGCCTTGTTGTTGGCGCTGATCAACTGCTGGAAGTTGCGGTAGCGCTCCTTGAATTCGAGGCGCAGGGCTTCGACCTCGGTGGGTTGAAGCTCTTCTTTTTCTTTGGCGGGAAAAAACCTTTTGATCAGGTTGCCGAGGAGTTTCATTTTTCTCTTCCGGCTGAAAGGGCTGCCACCGTAGCAGTGCCATTTAAAAACCGTGAACGCCCACGGGTATGTTCACTATGACTGCGGCCTTAATAATTTACGCGTCTGATCAATGTAAACCAAGGTGCCCGTCTTGCAGGTGAAGCCCTCCGACGCGTGCAGAACCCGGCCACTGAATTGATACCACGACCGTCGTGAAGCGTTCAATGACAAACAGTGATTCGTCGGCGGCCCGGCTTCTTTCGCACCGACCAAATACAATGGCTGAAGGAAAACATGTCACCTTCAGCCATTCCTTGAGATCATCGACAAACAGGCTGCCGCTTTATGTCGGCGCCCGTGCC
>JBATHN010000727.1:0-1883 GCA_049666885.1 Desulfobacterales bacterium | reverse complement strand
CCACGACGGCCGCGACTGGGGCGCTTTCAGTATCCAGAAAGAAGTCATCAGACTGTGCCCCACCGAGTGTATGTGGATGAAAGACAACAAGCTGATGATCGACAACAAGGAGTGCAACCGCTGCATGCACTGCATCAACGTTATGCCGAAAGCCCTGCACATTGGTGACGAACGCGGCGCCAGCATTCTGGCCGGTGCCAAGGCACCGATTTTGGACGGTGCCCAGATGGGCTCCCTGCTCGTCCCTTTCATCAAGGTGGAAGAGCCCTACGACGAAATCAAGGAAGTCATCGAGGGCGTCTGGGACTGGTGGATGGAGGAAGGCAAGAACCGCGAGCGCCTGGGCGAACTCATGAAGCGCCAGGGCTTCCAGAAGCTGCTCGAGGCGGCCGGCATTCAGCCGGATGCGCGCCACGTCAAAGAACCGCGCTCCAACCCCTACATCTTCTGGAAGGAAGATGAGGTCGAGGGCGGCTGGGAACGCGATGTCAACGAATTCAGAAAAGACCACAAAAGATAGGGAGGGGGAATCACCATGGCATTTATATCTTCCGGATACAATCCCAAAAAACCGATGGAAGACCGGATTACCGACATCGGTCCGCGAAAATACGATGAGTTTTACCCTCCGGTCATCGCCAAGAACAAGGGCCAGTGGCAGTATCACGAAGTGCTCAAACCCGGCGTTCTGGTGCACGTGGCCAAATCCGGCGACAAGGTCTTCACCGTCCGCTGCGGCGGAGCGCGCCTCATGAGCACCGCCCTCATTCGTGAAATTTGCGAGATCGCGGAAAAGCATTGTGATGGCTATGTCCGCTGGACCACCCGCAACAACATCGAATTCATGGTCGACAGCGAAGACAAAGTTAAGCCCCTGGTCGATGACCTGGAAAGCCGCAAGTTCGGCGCCGGCAGCTTCAAGTTCCCGGTGGGGGGCACCGGCACCTCGATTACCAACATCGTCCACACCCAGGGCTGGGTTCACTGCCACACGCCGGCCACCGACGCTTCCGGACCGGTCAAGGCCGTGATGGACGAAATGTTCGACTACTTCAAAAGCCACAGCCTGCCGGCCAAGCTGCGCATTTCACTGGCCTGCTGCCTGAATATGTGCGGCGCGGTTCACTGCTCGGACATCGCCATCCTGGGCTACCACCGCAAACCGCCGATGCTCGATCACGAGTATCTCGACAAGATGTGCGAAATTCCGTTGGCCATTGCGGCCTGCCCCACGGCGGCCATCAAACCGTCGAAGGTGGAAGTGGGCGGCGTTAAAGTCAACAGCGTCGCCGTCAACAATGAGCGCTGCATGTTCTGCGGCAACTGCTATACCATGTGCCCCGCCATGCCGCTGGCCGACAAGGAAGGCGACGGCATCGTCATCATGGCGGGCGGCAAGGTGTCCAACCGGATCAGCGCGCCGAAGTTCTCCAAGGTCGTCGTGGCCTTCCTGCCCAACAATGCGCCGCGCTGGCCCGAGACCACTGATGTGATCAAAAAGATCGTCGAAGCCTACAACGCCGGTGCCAGGAAATATGAACGCCTTGGCGAATGGGCTGAACGGATTGGTTGGGAGCGGTTCTTCGAGAAATGCGAACTCGAGTTCACGCACCACCTGATCGACGACTTCCGCGATCCGGCTTACTACACCTGGCGTCAAACCAGCCAGTTCAAGTTCTAAACTTTACGCTCGAAACCGATGCGGGGGGCACCGCACTTTAGTCTGTGCCCCCCGTATTATCTGAAAAGGGGCTCACGATGGAATACGAAGAGGCAAAACAGTAACTTGTCGAAGCATTGACAAAAAAGCTCAAGACCAAGTCGAAGTTTTATTTCAACGACCTGGCCAAAATTCTCGAGTCCAAACCCAGAGATGCCAAGAA
>JBATHN010000726.1:0-2036 GCA_049666885.1 Desulfobacterales bacterium | reverse complement strand
GCGGCCTGCGGTCTGCGAGCTGTCCTGGGTCAGGGGGTGATCGACTTTCCGGCCCCGGGAATCCCCGATCCGAAGGAGAACATCACGGCTGCCGTCCGCTTCGCCGAAAGGTGGGCCGCCCGGGATTCGCGCATACGGCCGTCGATTTTCTGCCATTCCCCCTACACCTGTTCCGCGGAAACCCTGGTATCGGCCAAAAAGCTGGCGCAGAAGCACGGCCTGCTCTTTCAGATTCATGCGGCCGAAACCCGCTACGAACACGAGCGAATCCGCACACATCACGGCGCGACCCCCATCGGCTATCTGGACCGGCTGGGGCTGATCGACGCCGCAACCCTGCTGGTGCATGCGGTGTGGGTCGACGAGGACGACATGGCGGTTTTGGCTGACCGCAGAGCGGCCGTGGCGCACTGTCCCGAAAGCAACATGAAGCTGGGTGCCGGCATCGCTCCGCTCACCGGCCTTCTGGCCGCCGGAATCGCCGTGGGTCTCGGCACGGACGGTTGTGCCAGCAACAACACCCTCGACCTGTTTCAGACCATGGACATCACCGCCAAGTTGCACAAGGTGCGCAACATGCAGCCGACGGCGGCCGACGCACAGACCGTCCTCACCCTGGCCACACGCGGCGGGGCCCGCGCCATCGGGATGGAAAACGACATCGGTTCACTCGAGGCCGGCAAGAAAGCCGACCTGATTGTCATCGACACGCGGCAGCCGCATCTGGTGCCGATGTACCATCCGGTTTCGCATGTAGTCTATGCCGCCAAGGGCAGCGATGTCACCACGGTCGTCGTCAACGGCCGCCTGTTGGTGAGAGACAGACAGCCGCTGCACCTCGACCTGGGACCGATCATGGAGCGCGTCAACACCCTGGCACGTGCCGTCGGAGCTAAGGTAACTTTACCATAGGTTGAATGGCTCAACGTTCACCGTTCACCGTTCAGGGTTGAAAGGTTGAAGCGATATAGGTTTAAAGGTTCACCGTTCACCGTTCAAAGTTGAAGGGTTGAAGTCCTTCTTTGAACCCCGAACCCTGAACCCAGAACCTTTGAACCCTCAAGCTCTAAACCCAAAGGACAAACACCAATGATCGATGCTGAGACCATCCGCTGCGCACGCGGCGAAACGCCGGCCGATCTGTTGCTCAAAGGCGGCCGCATCATCGACGTTTTTTCTGGTGAGATCGTGACGGGCGACATCGCCGTCAAAGGGGGAACCATTGTCGGAATCGGCCCCTACCGGGCCCGTCAATCCGTCGCCCTCGAGGGTCGCATCGTGACTCCGGGATTCATCGACGCCCACGTCCACATCGAGAGTGCCATGACCGGAATCACTGGGTTCGCCCGGGCGGTTGTGGCGCACGGCACCACCACCGTGATCGCCGACCCGCACGAGATCGCCAACGTGCTGGGTGTCGAAGGGATCCGGTACATGCTCGCCGCAAGCGAGGGCCAGCCGGTCAACGTCTTTTTCATGCTCCCCTCCTGCGTGCCGGCCACCGATATGGAAACCGCGGGCGCCCGGCTGACGGCCGACGACCTGCAACCATTCATGAAGGAGGACCGCATCCTGGGGTTGGCGGAGATGATGAACTATCCCGGCGTGCTGGGCGCCGATCCCGAGGTCCTGCGCAAAATCGCCCTGGCCGCGGATGCACATAAACCGGTCGACGGTCACGCCCCGGGTCTGACCGGCATCGATTTAAACGCCTATCTCGCCACCGGCATCGCCAGCGATCATGAGTGCACGACACTGGCGGAGGCGCGCGAAAAATTGCAGGCCGGCATGCACATCATGATCCGCGAGGGCACAGCGGCCAAAAACCTGGCGGCCCTGCTGCCGCTGGTCAATCCGCACACCTGCCGCCGCATGATGTGGTGCACCGACGACCGGCAGGCTCACGACCTGCTGACCGAGGGGCACATCGATTTCATCGTCCGCAGCGCCGTCGGTCGGGGTCTGGATCCGGTCGTCGCCGTTCAGATGGCGACGCTCAACCCGGCCGACTATTTCGGCCTCCGACACCTGGGAGC
>JBATHN010000725.1:0-10344 GCA_049666885.1 Desulfobacterales bacterium | reverse complement strand
GCCCACCAGCGCTATCCGACCAAGGGCCGGGTCTGGCATCCCGGCGGCGCCCATCCCTTCAGCGGCATGGACGAGGCCCTGGTCCACAACGGCGACTTCGCCAATTACCATGCGGTCTGCGAATACCTGAAGCAGCACAACATCTTCCCCCAGTTTCTGACCGATACCGAGGTTTCGGTGCAGTTGCTCGATCTGCTGAACCGCACCTTCGGGTACCCGATGGAATATATCATCGAGGCCATGGCACCGACCACAGAGCACGACTTCGACCGGCTGTCGCCCGAAAAGCAGCGCATCTACCGATATATCCAGTCGGCTCACATCCATGCTTCCCCGGATGGGCCCTGGTTTTTCATCATCGCCCGCAACAATCCCTATGCGAACTACTTCCAGCTCATCGGGATCACCGACACCTCCATGCTGCGCCCGCAGGTGTTCGCCCTGCAGGAGGGTGAGGTCCAGATCGGCCTGATCTGCTCGGAAAAGCAAGCCATCGACGCCACGCTTCAGAACCTCGCGGCCGAAGACGATCGCTTTTGTCCGGTGGCCGACAAGTATTGGAACGCCCGCGGGGGCAGCGCCGCCGACGGCGGGGCCTTCATTTTCACTGTCAGGGACGCCGGCAGGGGCGACGGCTCCAAAGAGCTTGTCTGCACCAACAAATTCGGCACCCCGGTCCGCACGCCGGAAGGACAGGCGCACTTCCGGCCGTCGCTCGGTCTGATGGCCGCCGACAATGGAAGCGAGATTTCCGCCATGGTGTCAAAGGGCCTGGCGGCTGCCGACACGTCGGATCTCAAAGATTACGGCACCACCCAGCTTCCCCGGTGGGACTATACCGCGCTCGGTCATTTCTGCCGTGAAGTGTCCGAACAGGGCGCAAAAAACGACGCCGCCAAGACCAGAGCCATCGAGGTCCTGACATTTCTGAACGACCGCCGCCTGGCGACCGGTGCCAAAAAGCGCAGTTCGACGCTTCAAATCGTCAGGGAAAACCTGACCGTCCTCTTTAAAACCGCGCCAAAAATCGAGACAAACGGCAGCAGCATCTACCGCCGGATCGACTGGTCGACGCGGGATGCACTGCGTCCCCCGCAGGAACCGGAAAAGATACTGGTGGTGAATGCCAGGGAGTTTCCACCTGAAGGCGATACCTGCGACGCGCGTTTGATCTGTGCGGCGTATAAGATGGGATGGCGTCAGTTTATCTGCTACGGGTACAAGGGTCAGCGCTTCACCGGATGCGGCCTGCTGAACAATACCGACGGCGTGCGCATCGATGTTTACGACAGCTCGGGCGACTACCTCGCCTCAGGCATCGACGGCCTCGAGATCCATGTCCATGGAAATGCACAGGACCAGCTGGGGCAGATCATGAAACGCGGGAAACTGGTCATCTACGGCGATGTCGGCCAGACCTTCATGTACGGCGCCAAGGGGGGTGAGGTCTACGTCCTCGGCAATGCGGCCGGTCGGCCGCTGATCAACGCCGTCGGTCGTCCCCGCGTGGTCATCAACGGTACGTGCCTGGATTATCTGGCCGAATCCTTCATGGCCGGCGATCCACTCAACGGCGGGGGCTTCGTCGTGCTGAACGGCCTCGAATTCGATCCGAACGGCAAGATACTCGCACGGGAACGCCCTTACCCGGGGTCGAACCTCTTCTCCCTGGCCTCGGGTGGCGCCATCTACCTGAGGGACCCACGCAAGACGGCCGTCGAAGGGCAGCTGAACGGCGGTGAGTTCGTGGATCTGACACCGGCGGACTGGGGCCTGATTCTGCCTTACCTCGAAGAGAACGAAAGGTTGTTCGGCATATCCGTCGATAACGATCTGCTGCGGGTCGACGGAGAGAAAAAGGACTACCGGTCGGTCTACCGCAAGGTGCAGGCCGCCAAGCTCGATGTCCTGGCAAAGGCCTCGGTTGCCTTCGAAGAGTGGGGGGAGGATTGGCAGGAGGAGTGAACAGAGAAGCGCCGCTTCCACCTCGACATGTTAGGCCGGGCTGGTTTAAAACCAGTAGCGAATTCCGATGTTTAACCCGTTGGAAGCGGTGCGCACCCCGCTGAACGTGCCGCCCGCACCGGAGCGGTGATGAATACCGGCAACAAGATTCCATTGGGGAATACTGGGAAGCGCAAAAGTGAACTCGAAGGAGAGCGCTCCTAAAAATTTGGCCGAATCGCCCTGGTTCTCGACCTCGATTTCCGGAACCGACGTGGCGTAGGACAGGCCCGCCCCGGCGGCGAAACTCGTGTCCAGATATCGGTCCCAGGGAAAGGGCAGCCAGCGGATATAGCCGAAAAAATCGAACTCCCAGTTGTCCTGGTCCCCGAAGAACTTGTTGACCTGACCCTCGAGTTCGAGATCGAAGTAGTGACGATAGGTGTAAATTCTGCGCGTCAATCCCAGTCCAACCCAATAGGCATCCTCCATGCTGAAATCGGCCATGACGACGTTGCCGAGGGTCTCATCGGTGAGTCGACCGGTGTAAAGCGTCGCGGCCCAATCTTTTTGCGCGTTCGCGCTGCCGAGGGGAATCAAGGCGGCCAGGATCACCGCCAGCGCGCAAATTCCTATCTGCCAAACATTCCTTGGTACCATCATTTCCATTTCACACTTTCTATGAGCGCTGTTGAGTGAGAGTCAAAAGAGTGTTTCGGGAAGAAAAACATCACTATCTGTCCGTGAAGAAAAGGACCCGAGATCGTTCCACAGCAGCATAGGGAGCACGCCGTCAAAGGTCCTATAAAGCCGGTAGGAATAGATGACGGCCATCACCGTAACGGCCTTCAGCCCGCGCCGGTTACCCGAAAAGCGATGCAGTATGAGGAACTCTATTTCTGGTCTTTCTTAGGTGGTTCAAGAAGGTCCCCGAAATCCGGCATGAGTTGCTTGGCCTTCCAGTCCGTGAGAAAGAAGGGATAAAGGCTATCCGAAGAAACTGCCGGATAGGAGTTGGCGGTTTCGTTCTGCTTGGCGAAGATCGACAGACGATGCGCTTTTTGCCCTTCTAATTCCAGTGTGTAGATTGGGTCCTTGAAGTCGGCCGTGACATGATCGGTAATGAATTTTTCACACGCCAATTGTGACACCGCGGCCAACAGTTCGTCGACTTTGGTGGACGCGGCGGTGCGGCCGTCGTTTGCCTGCCAGACCATTTTGGCCTTCAGTGGCGGTGACGCTTCCTTGGCCTTATCGCCTTCTTCCTTCTCGCCGGTCTCTGTCTCTGCCAGAGGGGCTTCATGCCGGACCAGTGTTATGGCTTCCGTGCCCTTTATTAGCCGGAATTCCTGGATATCGCTGGCAGCGAAGGAAAGAACAACCTTGTCCCGCAGATCTTCCACACCCTGTTCGAACGTGGTCCTGAAATTGTTTTGCGCCTGGTAGACATTCGCGTCGCCGGCCAGCTTGACGAACGTGTGCCGGAACGAGGGGCCGACCTTGCCGATATCGAAATCCCGTTCGGACGTCGTGCCGGCCCAGGCTTTGACCGATATTTTGTTCTTGTCGGACAGATCGTAACGAACGTAGTCTTCGGACTCGGACATCATGGCCGTCAGGGAAAGATCGGAAATGGCATCGAGCATCCGGCTGACCTTGGCCCTGTCGGCCGGATACTTCTGCTCTCCGATGGTCCAGCTGTCGTCGGCCTTGTTTAGCGTGATCGCGCCATTGGGTCCGTTAATGTCGATGCGGGTGATGGATTGGGCCGGAACCGGCGGCAGTTGCGGCAGCCGGTAGAGGGTCCGGTCGGTTTGACGCGTCAACAGATAGATCGACAAGCCGACGATAACGACCGCCAGAATGACATATTCTTTCTTCAGCTTCATCGTCTTCCTCTCTTAGGGCTCACTCAAAAATAATGTTACATTTTGGACGCCGATGCATCCCGTCCGGCTGCATTGCGAAAACTCGGAATACCCAGATATGCCGAGTTTTGCCGCCTTGTCGGTCGCGCACCTCAACGCCCAAAATTGCCAACTTATTTTTTCGTGAACCCTTATCTTTGAAACAGTTCCTGGATGCGTCTTTTGCGGGACATCCTCCGGAACCAGACGGCGACGCCGAAGAGAACCACCATGATCGGCAACCCGGCGATGTTGGCTGTCTTGACGGCGGTTTTGGCTCCGGCACCGATCGGTTTCAACGGGTTGAAATCCTGCTTCTTGCCGCGCAGGACCGCTATGTCTTCACGGCCGTTCAAGGCGTCGATCACGTTCAAGATGAAGACGGCGTCGGCACCCCGGCCCTGGGCATCGATCACATTGTCGGTCAGCATTTCCGAGGACGCCATGATGAAAATGCGTCCCGGCTTGCCGCTTGAGATAAACGCGCCTTCACTTTCGACCGGCACCGGCGCGCTTTCAGGTTTTTCCTCTGCCTGCGCTTGCGGCGCAGCGGCCGGCGCGCTATCCGGGTTCCCCTCCTTTTCGACAGGAGGTTTGGCCTCGTCGGCCGCACCGGTTTTTGCGTCGTCTCCGGCATCGGGTGGGGCCGGTTTCTTTTCAGGCAGGGGTTTGCCGGTGAAATAGCTGCTGAAGCCGCCTTCCAATAAGTATGCCAACGGATAGCTCTGAAATTCATTTTCGCGCTGAGGTGGTCGGATCAACTCGGGATTGAGGTTGATCCGTCCCCGCATTTCCCATGACCTCGACGATGAAGAAAACACCCGGTACGCTTTTATGTCGTTCTCCTTGAGGCGATCCTCGATCAGCTCCAGCGGGGAGATGCGGACCGCCACCAGGCGGTTGATGTTTTGCATGAACGCGAGGTCGTGATTGATCATCTGGCTTTCTATCAACGGGGCGAAGTAGATCGGCCGTTCACCGCCTCCCAGAGATTGCGGCATTTCCTGATTGAAGCAATTTTCATCCATCACGTAGGATTGCTCGACGCGGATACCATAGTGATCGAGCAGCTTTTCCAGGCCCGTTTTGAGCGGTTCGTAGCGGGGACCCGGGTTCATACCGGGGGGCATCTGCTGTTGCGGCATGATCTCATTAAAGCTATCCGGTATGAGCAACAAATTTTTTCCCTGCATCAGAAACTGATCGATCTGAAACAGTTCGTCGTCGCTGAAGTTTTCGGTGGGGCGGACGATCGCCAGAGAGCGGAGACTCGACGGGATCCTGCCGTCTTTGAGATCCACGTCCTTTATGGTGTAATTCTGTGAGACAACCGTCCGGAAATTGTTCAACGCTTCCGCGTTTGGCGGCTCAGCGGGGTTCGTGCGCGGCGGCGTGAGTGGAAGGGTTCCCTTGTCCACAAGGTAGCCGATATCTTCGTTGATATCGATCAGAGAGTCGATGTTTTCGCCGATCAGATTTTCAAGCGTGTCCGGAGCGACCAGTTCATACTGGGTTCCAATGATCGGAATCCGCAGGGCGTTGACGAGCTGCACCGTGGCTGTTTTGCCGTCATGTTCAAGTACGAGGCCGACGGTGCCCTCACCGGCGGTGAGGTTCTCCCGTGGCAGGTCGGGCCACTTGAGGCTGAGCAGGTTGATTTTCTTTGTCTGCAGCTCTCGCGCCGCGTCGGGGTCGTTGGAGGGGTCCAGACGGACGTACTCGAGCTTGTTTAAAAAAGTGGGATTGAGCTTATCGATTATAGCACCGACGCTTTGTGGGAGATCGGGCAGGTCGTTGAGCCCGATGACGGGTGCTACTTTGTTCAGCGAAGAGGAAAGGAATAGTACGATTCGGATTTTGTCCTTCAACCGCAACAGGGCGCTGACCTTGTTGTTCAGTTTCATGATGGCGGTTGTCAGCTGGTATTCCAATCGGTCGACGGAGGTTATGGTCGGGATGCGTTCGATCAGGTCGCCGTGTAGGATTACCAGACCCATGTAAGCCTTCTGGAACTTGACCTCGTCTTTTTCGATGACCTGGATCTGGATCGGACTGATGCCGTAGTTGTTGGCCAGATCCTGATTGGTTTCGGCGCCCGGTTTAAGGTCGCCTTCTTCCGGACTGACATCGTAGAAGCGGTAGTTGAAATACTTACCGGCATAGATGGCGTATTCCTCGAGCAGGTCGCGCAGGTATCGTTCGGTGCTGTTGTAAGGTGCCGGCAGGTTCTTGGTAAAGAAGACATTGATGGTCAGCGGTTCAGAGAGCGTGGCGACCGCCCGGCGGCTGGCCTCGGAGAGCGAGTACGCCCCGTTGGCGGTCAGATCGAACCGCTGAAAAAGGGTGATGCCGGCCAGGTTCACCAACACCACCGCAACAAGGTAGATGAAAAATTTGACGTACTTTCCGCTTTTTACCTTTCCCACGATACACGATCTCCTTAATTTTTATCTTCGAGCGCCAGGTGGGCGGCGTATAATCCAATAAAGCAGATGCTGAGAAAATAGATGATGTCGCGCGTGTCGACGATGCCTCTGGAGATGTTTTGAAAGTGTTGGTCGACGCCCAGGTATGCAACCGTTCCCAGGATGCCCCGCGGCAGAAAAAAGAGCATCTGTTCGATCAGGGTCAGCGCGAAGCAGATGGTCATGCCGATGATAAAGGCGACGATCTGATTGCGGGTCAGGGAGGACGCGAAGAGGCCAATGGCGGAAAAGGCGGCCCCCAGCAGCACGGTGCCCAGATACCCCCCGATGACCGGGCCCCAGTCGAGCCGGCCGAGAACGGCCACCGTGACAACATAGCCGACGGTCGGGACCAGCATGGCGACGATGAAAGCCACCGCAGCGGCGAATTTCCCGAGAATTACATCATTGAAGCTGACCGGCAGGGTGAGCAGGGTTTCATAAGAGCCGACGTTGAGTTCCTCGGCGAAGAGCCGCATCGTGACGGCCGGGACGACAAAGGCCATGATAATCGGCAGCATGGAAAAAAAATTCCTGAGGCTGGCCTGTTCCAGGATGAAAAAGGTGGTGAAAAAGAACCAGCCGGTCACCAGGAGGAAGATGGCGATGACGATATAGGCGATCGGCGAAACGAAGTACGTACCGAATTCTTTTCTGAAAATGGGAACGACCGCTCGCATTTCAATTCTCCTTGGTCAATTCGCGAAACACGGTTTCAAGGGTCCGGGACTCCTGATAAAACTCCAGCAACTCCCAGTCGGTTTGCTTGACGGTACGGTAGATCTCACCCCTCAGGTCTCTGGTGGACGGCACGGAGAGCGTGATTCTCAATTGACCGTTGACAGTATCCAGACTCAAAACCCGTTGCACGCCGGCGGTGGCGGACAGTTTCTGCCGCACGGCGTCGCTGTCGGCCCGCTGCAGGGTGAGATGGATCAGGCTGGTGTCACCCGCCGATTGCTTCAATTTTTCGATGTCGCCGTCGGCCACGATTTTACCGCGGCTGATGATCACGACGCGGTCGCAGGTGGCTTCGGCTTCGCTCAGGATGTGGGTCGAAAGAACAACCGTTTTTTGCTTGCCGATGCGTTTGATGATGTCCCGGATCTCGACGATCTGGTTGGGATCCAGTCCGGAGGTTGGTTCGTCCAAAATGAGGATTTCCGGATCGCTCATCATGGCGTGCGCCAGTCCCACCCGCTGCTTGAAACCCTTGGACAGCTCGGCAATCGGCATGTGCATCACCCGGTTCAACCCGCACAGATCACCGAGTTCACGAATGCGTGCGAGCTTCCGGTCCGGTGGGATTTCACGGATATCGGCAACGTAGTTCAAGTAGTCGAACACCAGCATCTCATGGTAGAGCGGCGCCGATTCGGGCAGGTAGCCCATGATCTTCTTGATTTCGATGGGATGGCGGTCGATGTCGAGTTCCTTTACCCGGATCGTTCCGGCGCTGGGTTGCAGGAACCCGGTCAGCATCCTCAAGGTGGTCGTCTTGCCGGCGCCGTTAGGCCCCAGCAGACCCAGGATTTCTCCCTTTTGAATCTCGAAGTTGATCTGATCCACAGCGGCGATGCCGCCATAATTTTTGGTCAGATTTTCGACGTGGATCATCGGGTGCTCCTTTTTGTTTCAATCGGTCAGGATTTCGGAAAGTCAACCGCAGAGGCCGATGGAAAATTTTTCAAAACCGTATTTATAAAAAAAAGCCTGGCGATTGTCAATATACTTGCGGTCAACGATGGTTGGTTTCAGCGAAAATACAATACGCTAACTGATCGGTTCCGAGTTCTGGGTTCAAAGGTTCTAAAGTCATAAATAATAATAACAAGAGGTTAAAAGTTCACCGTTCCCCGTTCAGGGTTGAAGGATTGAGGTCCTTCCTTGAACGCTGAGCTTTGAACCCAGAACCCAGAACCTTTGAATCTTGAATCCCGCCCAGGCGGGAAACCGCATAACGTAACGATACAGCACATGGATTTGATACATCACTGGAAGCACTAACGCCTGGCGGTGGGGTTAAATCGGCGCCGGACGGTCGATAAGCGCCAGGATTTTTTTCGACGTATACTCGCCGACATCCGCCAGGCCGTCGATGGGCATGAAATCGGGGGCGTTGTTTGAAAAAAGGCACGTCACGGAGGCGGGAAACTCCTCATCGGCACGGTAGAATATGTAGCACAACGAAATCTTGGGCAGCGGGCGCACAAGAAAACTGAAGTCTCCACCGGCCAGGTGCGATGACGGCTCGCCTTGCAGCGCGCGCCTGATCAGCGGTTGCGCCGCTTCGATGCGGTCTACCTGCGGGGTCAGGGGGGTTTCGGTATGGGTTGTGAAGGCGCTGGCGTAGGGCATGCTGTTCGGCAATTCCTTGAAGGCTCTCAGCGGCGACACTATCCGGGGTCCCGATCCGGCGTGGCGGGCGTATAGGGAAATAAGGATTCCCAAAACACCGGTTTCACGGCGATCGTTCAGGAAAACGCCGTCCGGTGATATCCGGCAGGTTTCACCGAACGCCTCGAAAACGAAATAACCGCCGTCCCGCTCTGCGGGCAGCGTCGACGATAACTGCTCAATTGAGGTTTGGTAGAGAAGGCGCAGATTTTCTTCGATAATTTTGGCGTAGTTGTCAGGCATCGGCGGTATTGTGTCGGGTTAGGGTTCACCAATAAAATAAGTCCACAATTATAGACGTTGTGACGCCCGGCCGGCTGCAAAAAGGCTAACGGGAAACCTTTACCGTGTCAAGTGATCACGATACGCAAATGAAATTCTCGGTGAAAATAAGAATTCTATAGATTACGCCGGGTAAAGGTTCCCGAGAATAGCTGCCCACCTTTCCGGATTGTGGCAGGTGAGCGGGTTGCAGTCTCTTCGGCAGTTGACAAAACCTTTATCTTGAATCACAAGAATATGACGCGTCATTTTCTGCCCATCGTTCCGGTCGTGGATCAGCGGTTCTCGGTGAACCCTTCTGGATTGGAAACTGTTCAGCGCTTTTAATATGACCGTCGATGGGCACAAAATATCTCAGAGGGACCAAGAGAGAGGTCTGACGGCCTATGTTGATTCCTGTTGTGCCTGGCATCAAGGGGTTGATCTTCGACTGTGATGGAACGCTGGCCGATACGATGCCGATTCATATAACGGCGTGGTGCGATTCGTTTGCCGCGCACGGGGTGACGTGCCCCGAGGACTTCATTCAGAGCGTCACGGGCATGCCGGCCGAGAAAATCGTCGCGGTCTTCAACCAGCGGTATCACCATCACATCGATGCTCTGGCCTTTGCCGCCGAAAAGAACCGCCGGGCCCGTGAACGACTTTCAGAGGCCCTACCGATCGATCCGGTCGTCGATATCGTCCGCCGCTACCGGGGGATATTGCCGATGGCAGTTGCTTCGGGCGGTACCCGCGACAACGTGCATCTGACCCTCGACGTCCTCGGTCTGGCGGATTGTTTCGAGACCATTATCACGGCCGATGACCCGGCCCGGCCCAAGCCCGATCCGGACATCTTTCTTGAAGCCGCCCGGCGCATGCGGGTCGAACCGTCACACTGCCAGGTTTTCGAAGACGGTGACGCCGGTTTGGAGGCTGCCCGCACGGCCGGAATGGTGGCCACGGATATCCGACCATTTGTCGGGCGGGGAAACTGACACCTAAACTGAGCGGTTCAACTTTTAAAAATAGGAAATACAGTTTATTGATATGGTGTTCTATCGGTATTGGCTTTTAAAATTTGAAACCTTGCGGGATTGCCGATCTTACCGCATCTTCGGCGTCAGATGCCGTCCCGCATAGCGATCCCGCCGACAGCGGGACGGGACGATATCTTCCTTGAACCTGCGGCAACCTCGACAATCGCTCAAGTTAGGTGTTAAGCAGCGCCTGCGCCTTTTACCGCCGGTGATCATCGCGCATCGGGGGTATCGGAAACGGTATCCCGAAAATACGCTGGCCGCTTTTGCAGCGGCTTTCGACGCCGGTGCGCACATGGTTGAACTGGACGTAACCCTGACCAGGGA
>JBATHN010000724.1:0-5231 GCA_049666885.1 Desulfobacterales bacterium | reverse complement strand
AATGAGGACTATCGGTTGCAATCCATGTCTCTTTTGGAATAATAACAGCCCCCCAAATAAGGAAGAATCCGAAAATGCTGACCATTGATTTCAGTTTTCGCGAGCTTGAAATTTTTTGTAAAGTTGTCGAACTGGAAAGTATTTCTAAGGCTGCCGAAGCGGTTTTTCTGGCCCAGGCATCGGTAAGTGAAAGGATCGCCTCTCTTGAAAAAAAGATTGGCACTCGGTTACTTGACCGCCTGGGTAGAAAAGTGGTTCCCACTGCTGCCGGTGAACTTCTGCACAAACATGCCACCCTTTTTCTGGAAATGAAAGAGACGGCCCAATTGGAAATAGAGAAATTTCTGGGACTGGAACAGGGAGAGATATCCATGGGCGGCAGCACCATCCCCGGAGAATATATTCTTCCAGATCTCATCGGTAGATTCAACAAAAAGTATCCGCATCTATCGGTGAAACTGACAATCGCAGACAGCGGTGAAATTGAAAAGCGCGTCCTGGCGGGCCAACTTGAGATAGGCGTTATCGGTGCCAAAACTTTACACCCAAACATTTTATGCCAAAAACTCTGGAAGGACGAATTGGTTCTTGCCATTCCTGCTCAGCACCCGTGGGCTCGGCGAAAGGCCGTCTCTCTGAAGGAACTTAGGGAAGCACCGTTCATACTGCGGGAAGAAGGCTCTGGAACCTTGAAGATCCTGGAAACCTATCTGCGTGAATCTGGTGAGGATGGCACCAATGCACTTCAAGTCTCCGCCCGGTTCGGCTCATCGACGGCCGTTAAAGAAGGTATCAAATCAGGTCTTGGCCTGTCTATTCTCTCGGCAAGAGCCATTGACACGGAGTTGAAAGTTGGAATCCTCAAAGCTTTGAAGGTTAAGGGACTTTCGATGTTCCGAAACTTTTTCCTGATCCGGAATAAGCTGCGGATAGCCTCACCGTCGTGCCAGGCCATGCTTAATTTTCTTCTGACAACCGCAGGGGAATAGATGGGCTAATATAAACGATGAGTGACGGCAATGCCTTCTATCAACCCGAATGATCAGAAAAATTAGTCGCGATCTCCATTGTGCCGCTGATGTAATCCTTTCAACATCACGCTTCCGACAGTGCGATAGCCGGTTGCGCCTCAGTCTATCGGGAAAACCTTAATATCGTCTCAATTCTATCGGAATATCCTGTTTGACATATCGGAAAATGTAATTGTAGTTTAACAGTGCTGTAAACAATAATGACAGGTGCATTCCTACATCAGCGCATAGGATGAGCGGAATTAATCTTTATATTCTTGCAGGGGAATTTTAAGAAGAAAGAATGGTATGTCTAGTTGCATCTACAATTATACACGATGGATTTTGGGTGGCATATTCATTTTCGCCGGCGGCACCAAATTGCTGGCGCCGGAAATCTTCGCGGTCCTCATCGAGGCCTACGGCATCGTCCCCGACGTGTTGCTCCTGCCGGTGGCGATCGGGCTGCCGCTGGTGGAGGTGATCGCCGGGATCGGAATACTGTTCGATATCCGCGGAAGCCTGGCTGCGATTGCCGGTCTGCTGGTGCTTTTCATGGCGGTGCTCGGTTACGGTATCTGGATTGGACTGGACGTGGACTGCGGATGCTTCGGTCCCGAAGATCTGGAAGCAGAGGCGTTTCACGGACTGAAGCTGTCTTTTTATCGGGATCTGGTCATGATGGCCGGCGTCTTTTTTTTATATGCATGGCGCCGGTATCGCGCCATACGGCCGATAAGCGGCACGGTCATTGTCAATAACTTACTAAGCAAAGGGAGAAAAGAAGATGCGTATGGGTAAATCTGTGCTGAAGATGTTTCTGATTGTAGGGCTCATGGTCGGTATGGCGTCTCCTGCCGCTGCCTTTCTTGACAACAAATTTGAAAAGGAAGTGGAGAAGGAGGCCGGCGCCGTCAAACTGGTTCGTGAAGTTCAGCGCGGCGGCTACGATGTGGTCACCACTCAAGAACTCAAGAAATGGATCGATTCCGGAAAAGACATGGTGGTCGTGGATACGATGCCCTATGAGGACAGCTACAAAAAACAGCATGTGCCGGGGGCGGTTCAGTTTCTGTTTCCCATACCGGACATGAAGGAATGGGACAGCAAGGAAACTGACGGCAATACCCTGGAAGATTTCAAAAAAGTGCTGGGCGATAATAAAGACAAGCTGATCGTGATCTACTGCGGTTTCGTCAAATGTACCCGCAGCCACAACGGTGCTGCCTGGGCCGTCAAACTCGGCTACAAGAATGTCTATCGCTATCCGGGAGGCGTCTTTGCCTGGAAAGGGGCGGATTTTCCCATTGAAAAGGCGGAGTAGACAATCGGGCGGGTTCTATTGATGTCAAAGTGGTGCAACAATCACGATCCTCAGGCTGAGACGTTAATCGCACAGATTAAAAAGCGCGCAGGAAATCTGTATCGAACCCGGCAGCTGCTGTGCACCGAGGCGGTTGTAGTGACCTTGAACAAGGCCCTTGGCGGCGGCCTGAGTGACGCTCAGGCTGTTTCTGTTGCGGCACCGTTCAGCATAGCGCTGGGAGAGAGCGGTTGTATATGCGGCGCTTTGAGTGGAGCCGTCTTGGCGTGCGGCCTGTTTGTAGGAAACGATCAACCTTACTATCACCGCCAACGCATGCGCAAAAGTGCCCGACAACTACACGATGCGTTTAAAGCCACCAATGGCGGAACCTGCTGTAGAGTGCTCTCTCGAAGTATCCGCCATGATCGTCAGGCCCACTTCCAGCAGTGTGCGAATTTGACGGCAAGTGCGGCAGAAATGGCCGCGAGGTTGATTCTGTATCAAAGACCTGAGCTTATCAAATTCACCGAAAATGGATTTCTCCATAAGATGGATACCAAAATCGGTGCCATGATGACGCGGCTGTTTCGGTTTGTTTGCCTCAAAATGTAAATAAGACTTCACCCCGGGTATGAAATTTATATACGTCAGCAAAAAAGTTGAAACCTGTATCGAAGCGCTCCAAAAAAACGGCAAGGCGGGAACGACCCTGGCCAATAAAGTAAAATGCGTCATTGGGAGCCTGGTTTCGGGAGTGGCTCAACACCATATGGATGCAATCGGCAGTTTCACCCAAAATGGGGAAAAACGGATAAGGAATTGCCGTAAATATGATCTGGGTTGTGGCTACCGCTTGATCACCCTGCAACGTGGCGAAACTGTTTACATCCCCTTCTTGGGAACACACGATAATTGCCAGCGCTGGTTGGAAAGCAACAATCGGCTGAAGGATTTTAATGCTGGCGCAGGAAGAATGATCCGTATTGTTAAAAAGAAGCCGGCGAAAATGATTGCGAAAGTGAGCGAAAGTACTGATAACATTGCAGATGACCCTGACGTGTTCAAGCATTTGACGGATAAGGATCTGCGCCTTGTTTTTTCGGGGTTGGTCCGGGGGATAAAATAAGAATCACCACAATCACCAAACAGATTGATCGGCGTAAATCATGGAATTCATTTTTATCTGCCCAAAGCAGGATATGACATTTGAAAGTGCCGATTTTAAAGTCACAGAAAATAAGGGGGTCATTAGCGATTCGTCCGGCAACAAGACTTTGGACGCCAAGGTTGAACTCATCGAGCCCTGCCCTTTCTGTGGTGAGAAGCATGTTTACCTTGCAACCGAGTTGCCCTGCCCGTTTGATATCCCGAGGAACAGCAGTGGAACCAAAAAGGGAAAACAATGACGGAAATTATCAAAAAAGTTCAGCTTACAAAAACGGTAACCGGCTCCGGTTGAGCCTCCAAGCTGCCTCCGGGGGTCCTGGACAAGGCACTTTGTGGCATGGCGTTTCCATCAGATGAAAATGTCATCATCGGTCTGGAGCGGGCCGATGACGCCGGTGTGTATCGAATATCGGATGACCTGGCGCTGATTCAGACGGTCGATTTTTTCACGCCGATTGTGGACGATCCCTACTGGTTCGGACAAATTGCTGCCGCCAACGCCTTGAGCGATGTTTACGCCATGGGCGGGACACCGAAAACCGCCATGAACCTGGTTGCCTTTCCTGCAAAGACAATGGATTTGGGCATCCTGCGGCAAATTATCCAGGGTGGTGTCGACAAGCTCAAGGAGGCCGACGTGGTTCTTATCGGCGGGCACAGCATCGAGGACAAGGAAATCAAATACGGTCTGTCCGTGACCGGCTTCATTCACCCGAAGCGGGTGCTGACCAAGAAGAATCTGGATCCAGGCGACCGACTGGTCCTAACCAAACCGCTCGGAACAGGCATTGTCAACACCGCGATCAAGGCTGATATGGTTTCCGAGCAGTTATCAGAAAAAGTGACCCGCTTGATGGCTGCGCTCAACCGAGACGCCGCAAGGATCATGGCGGATTTTAACATCAGCGCCTGCACCGATGTGACCGGCTTCGGTTTGCTGGGGCACCTTGCAGAAATGGTGAACGGATCGGGTTGCAGCGCCAGGATAGTTTCCAGCAAAGTGCCGTTCATTCCTGAAGCCGAGGAATTTGCCGCCATGGGGCTTATCCCGGCCGGTGCATATAAAAACAGGGAGTTTCGTGAACAGATGGTCACCTTTGCCGAGACAGTCCCGCGTACACTGCAGGATCTGCTGTTCGATCCCCAGACATCCGGTGGACTCCTAATCAGCGTCAGTGACGTTCATTGCAATGATCTGGTCTCAGCCTTGAAAAAAGGCGGCATCGCAGATGCGGTTCGAATTGGGGATGTTCTCGACAGCCAGGAAGAAATCATTTCGGTTGTCTAATCTCAAATCTTTTTGAAATAGATACTGTGGTGAACCAGGAGGTATTTATATGAAAGAAATTGATGCGCGAGGCCTGGCATGCCCGGCACCCGTACTTCAAACAAAAGCCGCCTTGCAGGAAGAAAGTCCGTATGGTGTGAGGGTAGTCGTCGACAACGCCGCTTCCCAGCAGAATGTCCAGCGATTCCTTGAATCCCAGGGTTTTCAGACAGTCCTGGAACAAGTCGACTCAGACTACGTCGTCATCGGAAATTGTGATTCGATGTCTTCTGCGCAGCCACATTTTGCAACGGAGACTCATGGCGATGCCAAAAAGATCATGGTCATGTGCGCCTCAGACCGACTTGGTTTTGGTGACGACACGCTGGGCCTGAAACTGATGGCCAATTTCTTGCGCACGCTAAAGGAAATGGGTGACGAGTTGTGGCGGCTCGTATTTGTAAACAACGGTGTAAAACTC
>JBATHN010000723.1:0-9243 GCA_049666885.1 Desulfobacterales bacterium | reverse complement strand
CGGCCAACTGGCTCTACTGCAACAGCTACACGGAAAAAGGCAACATGTCCGCCCGCCGCGGCCAGGAAGACGCCCCCAACAAGATCGGTCTCTATCCGGAGTTTGCCTGGTGCTGGCCGGTGAACCGCCGTATCATCTACAACCGGGTGTCGGTGGACGCCAAGGGCAATCCGTGGAATCCCGACCGCTGGGTCATCAAATGGACCGGCGAGAAGTGGGTCGGGGACGTACCCGACGGCGGCTGGCCGCCTCTTGAAACCGCCGACGGCTTCAAGAATCCCAAGACAAAATACGCCTTCATCATGCAGAAGCACGGATATGCCCAGATTTTCGGTCCGGGTCTCAACGACGGCCCTTTTCCGGAACACTATGAGCCATTGGAGTGTCCGGTGGAAAAGAACTTCATGAATGCCCAGCGGATGAACCCCACCGCGCCGGTATACGGCGGTAAAGCCGACGAATGGGCCACCTGCGATCCGCGCTATCCCTATGTCGGCACCACCTACCGGGTGGTGGAGCACTGGCAAACCGGCGTCATGACCCGCCACCAAGCCTGGCTACTGGAAATGCAGCCCCAGATGTTCGTTGAGATGAGCGTGGAGTTGGGGCGGCTCAAAGGCATCAAGAATGGTGACCGGGTCAAGGTCACCTCTCCCCGGGGCAAAGTCGAAGCAACGGCCATCGTGACCAAGCGCTTCCGGCCTTTCAAGGTCGGCGGGGGCGTCGTCCATCAGGTGGGCATGCCGTGGCATTTCGGCTGGGAATTTCCGAAGAGCGGCAGGGAAGAAAGTGCCAATCTGCTGACACCCTCTACCGGAGATCCCAACACGCGTATCCCCGAAACCAAAGCCTTTATGGTCAATATCGTAAAGATATAGGAAAGGAGGTGGTCTTTCATGAGTAAATCTTTTTTGGTTGACACCACCCTGTGCATGGCCTGCCGTGGATGCCAGGTGGCCTGCAAACAATGGCATGACCTGCCCGCTGAAGAGACCGTCAATCGCGGCAGCTACCAGAACCCGGAAGATCTCTCCTTCGACACCTATAAGCTGGTGCGCATGAATGAAGAGGTCATCGGCGGCCAATTGAATTGGCTGTACTTCCCGGATCAATGCCGTCACTGCCTGGAGCCGCCTTGCGAGGCAACCGCCGGCGAGCCCAGTGCCATTTACAAAGATCCGGCAACCGGTGCGGTCATATACACGGCCGTCACCAGGGAACTCGGCAACATCGACGAGGTCATCGAGTCATGCCCCTACAACATCCCGCGCAAAGCGTCGGATGGGACCCTGGCTAAGTGCGACATGTGCCTGGATCGGGTGCAAAACGGCCTTCAACCGGCCTGCGTCAAGACCTGTCCGACGGGTGCCATGAACTTTGGTGACCGGGACGAAATCCTAACCCTCGCCAAGAACCGGCTGGCTGTGGTCAAGAAGAAATACCCGCAGGCAGCTATCCTCGACCCGGACGATATCCGGGTCGTTTTCCTGGTGGCCTTCGAGCCGCAGATGTACTACAAGTTTGCCGTCGCCGCTAACGGTACCTTCGACATGACAAGGCAAGTTGCGCTGAGGAAAATGCTGAAACCTTTCACTGGATTGATGTCGCGGCTCTTATAGCGTATACACCGTAAGGACCGACCGGCTATCGCGGATCGCGCCAGCAAACCAGCGACAGGGGGAAGACACCTCGTCTTCCCCCTTTTCTTTTTGACGTTTTGCCGGTGGCTGTTGACAAGCACTATTTGATCAGGGTATCGAAACCGGTCAGGATCGAATCCATATTTGAATACGGGACTGGTCTGGGCTTAAACCCCGTTTGCGGCGAGTTTCAGTCGTCTTTCGAAACCGGTTATGCGGGCGGAGGCGCCCACCATATTTTCGTGTTAAATTGGTTGTAAGCGCCCGGTCTTTCCCCCGAATTTGTTAAATGACCAAGCGGGTTGCCTGCAAGGAGGCCCAATGAATCCAAGCCCGGCATTTTCACCCGAACAGATTCACGCAGCCGCCCAAGCCCTCCACCGGCTGCGGCCGGCATATAAAGAACTACTGAGGTTTTACGAAAAAATTTTCTTGGTCCAAGAGGCGTCAAAATCACGCATCAACCTGGAACCCGTCCTGATTACGACGGAATTGCGCGCCATCAAGCACCGCGAAAAATTGCCCCTGGTTGACGTTTCCGATTTCTCTTTCGACCCGCGGAGCGCGCGAGATCTGCTGTTAAAAATCTGCGACATCATTCAATCCCACAACAGAGAAATGGCAGACGCTGCCAGCGCCATCGTTCGGGGTCTGGACCAAGAAATCGAACCGCTGGTTTTTTTCAGCAGCCTGCTGAAAGGCGACGATGCCTACTTTGACAAAACGGCCGCCGCTCTCGAAATCGATAAAAACGCCTTGGCGTTTGTGGCGTATAACAGCCTCAAGCCATCGTTGACCCTCTGTGCCGAACAGCTGTCGGACTATTTAAAGGGCCTCCTCGGCTGGGAAAAGGGGTATTGCCCCGTTTGCGGCACCTTTCCGGGATTGGCCGTCCTTGATCACGACGGACGACGCCTGTTGCATTGCAGTTTTTGTTGGACCACCTGGCCGGCAAAGCGGATATTTTGCCCTTTTTGTGAAAAAACCGGCGGGAAGAATTTTCATACCTTCTATAGTGAACAGGAAAAAGACTTGCGGGTGGACGTCTGCGATGACTGCAAAAAATACCTCAAGACGGTGGACACCCGGGCAACAGAACGCATCATCTACCCTCCAATGGAACAGATCGCATCCCTGCACCTCGACATCAACGCCCGGCAAAAAGGGTATGATAGTGGAATGGAGCTGGTGTTGCCCGACGCGAGAGAATAAACTCCCTCTGATAAGCACTTTTATGAAAGCACTGCCGTCGTGATTCGACCGAAATGGCTGACCCTCAGCGTCTGGATGATCCTGTCCGGCTTGCTGCTCCTGGCGGCTCGGGATAGTGTTGCGCAGGATTCCGGGCTGCTGTCGCCGGCTGCATCGCAAAAAGATGCCTCGGATGTCGTTTCCGTGCGTACCGCCTGGTCGGTGGATCGCGCCCGGCCGGGAGACCGCTTGGCCTTCGCGGTGGTGCTCGACATCGCAGCCGGCTATCACATCAATGCCGACAGCGGTCAGATTAAACCGCTTGTTGATTTCAAACCGTATCCTACCCGCGTGACCATAACGGCAGTCTCCGAAGGACTCACCTTCGAACCACCGCTCTACCCGCCGGCCCACCCCGTAAAAGTCGAATTTACCAGTGACCCGCTGATGGCTTTTGACGGCCGGACAATTGTCTATGTTCCGATAACGCTTGGAAAAGAGGCCCTCTCGCAAAAGGTGCGGGTCAATGTAACAATTTCATACCAGGCCTGCGATAATCAGGTATGCCTTTTTCCGCGCCAGGTTGTCACGGCGGCCGACCTTCCGGTAGATTTTTCAGGAGAAGCCCCGCAAGCTGTCAACCAGGACCTTTTTGTCTGTTACCGCCTGGCCGCTGCAGCTGGCGCCGGGAATTCTGTCGGTTTTTCCCTTTTCGGTTGGGATTTCGCCATCAACACGGCCACCGGATTGGGATTCCTTTTGCTTCTTTTTACCGCTGCCTTGGGCGGCATGCTGCTCAACCTGACACCCTGCGTGCTGCCGCTGATTCCGATTAAAATAATCAGCCTGTCGAATGCGGTCCAGAATCAGGCCCGCTGTCTCGCCTTGGGAGTCGCCATGTTTTTGGGGGTGCTGTTTTTCTGGCTGATCCTTGGCATTGCCATTGCCTTGGTCAGCGGATTTACCGCCACCAATCAGCTCTTTCAATACCCCCTGTTCACAATTGCCATCGGCTTCATCATTGCCGTGATGGCGATCGGCATGTGTGGCCTTTTTTCCATCCGCCTGCCCTCTTTTATTTATTTGTTGAACCCGAAACAGGAAACTCTTGGAGGCTCCTTCGGGCTCGGCATTTTGACCGCTGTTCTCTCAACTCCCTGCACCGCCCCCTTCATGGGAGCCGCCGCTGCCTGGGCTGCGGCCCAGCACCCTTTCACCACTTTAACCGTCTTTGCCGCCATCGGCATCGGAATGGCGCTGCCCTATTTGCTGCTGTCGGCCTTCCCCGATCAGATCTGTAAAATGCCCCGCACAGGACCCGCCAGCGTGCTGGTCAAGCAGGTGATGGGCCTGTTCATGCTGGCGGCAGCCGCGTACTTCATCGGTACGGGGGTGAGCGCTCTGCTGATGACGCCCCCTTCCCCGCCCGGAAAGGGGTATTGGTGGGCGGTGATGGGGTTTATCGCCTTGGGGGGATTGTGGTTGGCTTACCGAACGATCCGGATCGCATCCAAGATTTTTCAGCGTCTGCTGTTTGTTTCTCTGGGCGGGATACTCGTCGCCGGCTCTTTATACGGCGGGATGCGGTTGACGGATCGGGGTCCGGTCGATTGGATCTACTACACACCGCAACGCTTTCAGCAAGCGCTTGATCAGCGCAAAATCGTGGTCATGGTCTTTTCAGCCGAATGGTGCCTTAATTGTAAGGCTCTGGAGCAAAGCGTGTTGGCCAGTGCGCCGGTGGTCGAACAATTCACCCGGGAGGACGTCGCACCGATCAAAGTGGATATTACCGGAAACAACCCGCAAGGCAAAGCCAAACTTCAGGAAATCGGCCACCTGTCAATACCCCTCCTGGTTGTTTACTCGCCGGCGGGAAAAGAAGTCTTTAGAAGCGATTTCTACACGGTTGACCAGATTCTCGCGGCGGTCAACAAGGCTCGTGCGGAGGGCGGCACCGTTGCGGCCGGCGGCGACTGATTATTTTTAGGGCATCGTCAGGAAAGTCTCTATTTTTTCATCGAAAAAAGCCTTTGAGTGCAGACCAACGACTTTCTCGATCTCCGAACCGTTTCTGATGAATATGAGCAGCGGAATGCCGCTTATCCCGTAGGCTTCGAGGGCTTCTTCACCCAGCCAAAATATCGGAAAATCCACCTTCAAACGGTCCACGATCGGCTGCATGGTGGAAGGTCCATCGAAGTCTACACTGACCCCCACCATTTTCAGTCCGCTTGCACGGTATTTTATGTAAAGGGCGTTCAAGTCCGGAAGCTCTTTGATGCAGGGTGCGCACCAGGCCGCCATGAAGACCAGTAAAAAGTGTCCATCGCCGCCAACCTTTTTTTTAAACCGGGCAAGGTCGAGTTTCTGCACCGGGTTGTGTGGTTCGGAATGGATGGGCCCCGCTAAAAACAGCAGTGCCACAAGGAGCAGCCACATCCATACGGCTACGGATCGTTTCCGGAGGATCATGGGTTCAGTTTTTTCAGTTCAACGGCACAATACGCCAGATCTGGTCGGACGTTGATATCCGATACGTTGATCGAGCGGATGATCCCCTGTTTGTCAATGACGAAGAGCGCCCGTTCCGAAACACCGTCCGTTCGCAAAACACCGTAAGCATCGGCCACCGCACCGTGGGGCCAGAAATCCGACAGCACCGGAAACCAGAGGGGCGATCCCATCTGCTTGGTCCAGGCGTAGAGGGTCGGGATATTGTCGACCGTGATGCCGAGAAGGATGGCTTCGTTTTGGTCGAAAAGGTCCTTGACGATGTTGTAACCCGGCCACTGGTCGGAGCAGACCGGGGTCCAGGCCGCCGGGACAAAGGAAATCACCACGTTTTTCTTTCCCCGATACTGGCTGAGGGTGACCTTTTCTCCCGCTATCGAAGGCAGGCTGAAATCAGGCGCCGGGTCACCGACCTTGACTTTCAGACGACTGTCGATCGGCTTTAATTTTCCGGGGTTGTAGATGTTTTCTTTGAATGCTTCCGACAATCCGAAAGCCTGGCCGCAGACAAGGATCAGCACGGCGAAAAAGAGGCCCGCAACTCTGCCGATAGGTGTCATAAATATCCTCTCATTTTTCCGCAGATCGAATCGTTCCTAAAGCCCCGATTGGGAAAGAAGATCTTGCAACATCTTACCGGCATCCGCAGGACCACCGAGCTTCGAATAAAAAATCCGGTGAGAGCCGTCAGGCAGCAGCCGGATGCCGATAAAGTACGGTGTTCTGACCTCGCCCAAAAGCTGGTGAATGGCGAAATTGCCGTCTGAAAACAGGGGAAAAGGGATATCGTAGGTTTTCCTGAAATAATCGACCTCGAAATCCGAATTGCCGACGCCGATGCCGATCAACTTGACTTTTCCCTTGAACTTGGGATCTTCTTCCAGCTTGTGAAACATCTTGTTGACAGTGGGAGCCTCCCGCTGACAGTGCGGTCAGTACATGCTGAAAATCTCGATGATGACCACCTCGGCTTTGATATCCGGGATCGAAAAAACGGACTTTTGATCCAGGCCGAGGTACTGGCGGTAATAAGGTGCCTCGGGAACCGGCAGTTCGATGTTCGGCAAGACCCCACCTTCCGGCGGCGGTTGGTTGGCGGCGGATACCCAGCAGGGAAACGCCAGCAGCAGTGACAGCATTAAGATCAATTGGCAATTGTTCCGGCGCATCACACCGATCTTCCTCTTGAATATCGCTCTAATTGCGGAAAAGGGCCATTTATGGACGTAAACCAACTATAGATCATCCCTGGGGGCTTAAGTCAAATAAAAAGAAGACCGATCTCTTTAGGTCGGTCTCCAAGAAAACACTACATATTGTGTCACGAAATTGTTGACATACAAGAAAAATTTGTATACAATATATAGCGATTGTATGACAAAAAATATCAATATATACCCCCTGACTACGGATTGTTTGGTTTATAACAAAATCAAGAGGTGCAGAAAACATGATCAGACTGAATCTAAAGATGGATAAACGCAAACACAAAAGGTATCCTGGCGTCGAGGGTGCCATTGTAGCCGTGCGGCCTCGAGCTGAAATTCTGGGGCAGATGATCGATGTCGGCCTTGGCGGGTTGTCCTTTCAATACATCGATTCGGCCATCGACGAGAGCCCTTCGGATGAGCTGACGATTCTGATGTCGACGCCTCGTCTGTATCTGGACCGCATACCCTATCGCACCGTCGACGACTTCGCACTGCCCCAAGAGTTTTCTTTCAGCTCGATTCCTGTCCGGCGCCGATGCGTGGCGTTCGGCCAATTGACTCCCGAAAAGTGCGATGGCATCAAACAGTTGATACTGTATTGCACCCTCATCAAGCCTCGGTTTTGCAGCTTCCCCGAGCCCCGCCACCACTATGTTCCGCTGAGCCAAACCCTCTGAATCAAAACGCAAGGTGGACACCCGCGGGCGATATGTCCGTTTTGCGTTTTATTTCTGGTCCTTGCATTCTTTTTCAACCATCTCATTACTTCCTACCATATATTATTAATTGTCATTGACAAGATAAGCTTGGTGTTTATATTCATCATGAAAATTTCGGGCCGCTTATTAATGCTAAGCGATAAGGTGATACCCAATGCGATATGACAAGTTTACCATTAAATCTCAGGAATTGATTCAAAACGCCCAGGATCTGGCATCTCATAAGAAGAACCCTCAGCTCGAGCCTGAGCATCTGCTGAGTGCCATGCTAACGGAAACCGAGGGAATTGCCGGTGCCATCCTCCAGAAAATGGGGGTCGCCCCCGGCCAGGTGGCTAGTGAAATAACCCGTGCCGTCGAACGATTGCCCAAAGTCAGCCAGTCAGATCAAGTCTATGTTTCGTCGCAAACCAAAAAGGTACTGGATGCCGCGTTTGCCGAAGCCGCCAATATGAAGGATCAGTATGTCAGCATTGAACATATTCTGCTGGCCCTGTGCGATGAAAAGAATGGCGAGACACCCCGGATTCTGCACCGCCACGGCATCAACCGTGATGCCATTCTTAAAGTCCTTATCGATATCCGGGGGTCTCAACGCATTACCGATCCCAATCCAGAGGAAAAGTATCAGGCTCTCGATAAGTTCAGCCGCAACCTGACCGATCTGGCGCGCCTGGGCAAACTCGACCCGGTCATCGGGCGAGACGAAGAAATCCGCCGGATCGTCCAGGTGCTTTCGCGCCGGACAAAGAACAACCCTGTGCTTATCGGCGAGCCCGGGGTGGGTAAAACCGCCATCGTCGAAGGCCTGGCCCAGCGCATCATATCCGGCGATATTCCCGAGAGCCTAAAAAACCGCCGACTGGTGGCTCTCGATATGGGCGCCCTGATCGCTGGTGCCAAGTACCGGGGGGAGTTCGAAGATCGACTCAAGGCCGTTATCAAGGAGGTGGAAAAATCGGAAGGTGAGATCATTCTCTTCATCGATGAACTTCACACGCTGGTGGGTGCCGGTGCGGCCGAAGGCGCGGTAGACGCCTCCAATATGCTCAAACCGGCCTTGGCCCGCGGGACACTGCGCTGCGTAGGAGCGACGACCCTAAATGAATACCGCAAGTATATTGAAAAGGACGCCGCCCTGGAACGGCGTTTCCAACCGGTACTGGTCAAGCAACCGACCGTGGAAGACACGATCTCTATTCTGCGGGGGCTCAAGGAAAAATACGAAGTGCACCACGGTGTGCGGATCAAGGATTCGGCGATCGTGGCTGCGGCCACGTTGTCCGACCGTTATATCACCGACCGCTTTTTGCCCGACAAGGCAATCGATCTTATCGATGAGTGCGCATCCAAACTGAGGATCGAAATCGACAGCATGCCGACCGAGATCGACGACATTCAGCGCCGCATCACCCAGGCCGAAATCGAGAGAGAAGCATTGAAGAAGGAGAGCGATCCGGCCTCCCGGGAGCGCCTGGTCAAGCTCGAGAGCGAATTGAGCAACCTGAAGGACGAGTTGCACGAAATGAAAGGCCATTGGTTGAACGAAAAAGAGCTGATACAAAATATCCGTGCGATCAAGGGAGAGCAGGAGCACCTCGGGGTAGAAGCCCAAAGGGCAGAGCGCCAGGGGGATCTGGCCAAGGTGGCCGAAATTCGTTACGGTCGGTTGAACGAACTCCAGCGGCGCCTTGAGGAAGCCAACCGCCATCTTGCCGAACAGCAGGAAACTCACAAGATGCTCAAGGAAGAAGTCGATGCCGAAGACGTTGCCGAGGTCATTTCACGCTGGACCGGCATTCCCGTCAGCAAGATGCTGGAGGGTGAAAAGGACAAGCTGATTCATATGGAGGAACGGTTAGGCCGCCGTGTCATCGGCCAGCATGAGGCCATCGTGGCCGTTTCCAATGCCGTCCGGCGCGCACGTGCCGGTCTGCAGGACCCCAACCGTCCGATCGGTTCATTTAT
>JBATHN010000722.1:0-2560 GCA_049666885.1 Desulfobacterales bacterium | reverse complement strand
TATACCGGGACGAACCGGATCCGGTGCCCGGAGAGGGTCAGGTGCTGTTAAAAGTGGCGGCCTCTGGCATCTGCGGTTCCGACATGCACGCCTACCACGGGCACGACCCTCGCAGGGTGCCCCCGCTCATCCTGGGGCACGAAGTGGCGGGTACCGTCACATCGGGAGGAAGAAAGGGCGAGCGGGTTGTGATAAACCCGCTCATGACATGCGGCATGTGCGCCTACTGTGAGAGCGGCCGCACGAACCTGTGCCCGACGAGGGAACTCATTGGACTGCGGGTTGCGGGTGCCTGCTGCGAGTATGTGGCGATTTCCGAACGGAACCTGGTTCCCATCCCCGGTTCCCTCGACATGGTGAAGGCTTCCCTCGCGGAACCGGCGGCCTGCGCACTGCATTCATTGAGCCGCGCACAAATGCTGTCCCCGCGGCCTCTTGCGGAATTACGTACGCTGGTTATCGGCGGGGGCGCCATCGGCATGCTCTCTGCTCTGCTTCTCGCCAATTATGGCTGCCGGCAGGTGACAGTGGCCGAGACCAACCAGCTGCGACGCGAGACCGTCGCAGACACGGTGGGCTGCGCCATCCACGATCCGTTGAGCGATTCCGAGATCCCTGCCGATTCTTTCAACCTGGTGATCGACGCGGTGGGCGGAGGAGTCACCCGCTCAATGGGGTCCCGGGCGATTGCGCCGGGAGGAATCTTCGTCCACATCGGGCTCATGGATTCGAAAGAGGGCCTCGACATTAGGAAGATAACCCTACAGGAAGTCTCCCTTGCGGGGATCTATACCTACACCCGCCAAGATTTCCGTGCCACCGTGGACGCACTGGCAGGCGGCATGTTTGGAAGCCTCGAGTGGGTGGAGACAAGACCTCTTGCCGACGGCGCAGGCGCTTTCGATGACCTCGACAAGGGAAGAATTCGCGCAGCCAAGCTTGTGCTGGTGCCCTGATATGCGTTGACTCCCACTCGGTTTATGCCGGTGGAACCGGAATAAAAGTCACCATTCGCGGGCGGATCTCACAACCGACTGAACTCCACCCCTGTCAGGATATGCCAATCAGCCATCAAATCGAACCCATCCGACTCGCCAAGGCAGAAACCTTTGTATTCAGAGCCCCCATCGATGTTCCCGTTCGGACGTCTTTCGGGACCATGCATGACCGGCCGGCGGTGCTGGTTCTTCTGGAAGATAAAGATGGTGCCTATGGGTGGGGTGAGGTCTGGTGCAATTTCCCAAGCGTTGGGGCAGAGCATCGCGCCAGGCTGATAAATGACCTGTTGATTCCGATGTTATTCGAACAATCCTCCATTCAACCTGCTGAAATTCTCTCTTTTCTCACCCAAAAAACGCATAACCTGACAATACAATGCGGCGAGCCCGGCCCTCTGTCTCAAGCGATTGCCGGTTTGGACATTGCTATTTGGGATCTAATGGCACGTAAAATTGGCAAACCTCTATACACTCTTTTTAGTAATAAAGAGGTTGAAAAAGTACCGGTTTATGCCAGCGGAATAAATCCCGACGAACCGTTGAAAACTGTATCTGATTATCGTAAGAAAGGCTACCGGGCATTCAAACTAAAGGTCGGCTTTGGTCATGAATTTGATTTTCTCAATATAACCCGGATCATCGAACAGTTGAGCACGAATGAAGCGCTCATGCTTGACGCCAACCAGGCGTGGAGTTTGGCCGAGGCAAAAAAAATTATCGGTAAAATATCTGATTATCCAATCGAATGGCTTGAGGAGCCTTTACCTGCAGACCGACCGGAAGCAGAATGGGCCGAACTTTCACTGGCTTCTCCCATACCTCTTGCTGCGGGTGAGAACATCCGTGGGATTGAGGATTTCAGCAATAGAATTTCAGCCGGTCATATCACTGTTATCCAGCCGGATGTGTGTAAATGGGGAGGTGTTACCGGTTGTCTGCAGGTGGCCCGAAAGGCTCTCGAGGCCAGGCAACGCTATTGTCCTCACTATCTAGGCGGAGGCATCGGACTCTTGGCATCGGCGCACATTTTGGCGGCTGCGGGCGGGAATGATTTGCTTGAATTAGATATAAATCCCAATCCCTTGAGAGAAGGGTTAGCCATTCCCTTTCCGGAATTTAAAGACGGTCACTTTATTTTACCCAATTCACCAGGACTTGGTGTAGAACCTGATTTTGGGATGGTAAAAAAATATCTCGTATCGAGCTATGCTACAACGTCACGTTAGGCCAACAAGCGTATGCTGAGAACGCCGCAAGTGCGCCGGCAAGATTCCTTCCCGGTGCGTTTGGAGCGTAAAAGGACGTCGTGGCATGTTGCCGTGAATTTTCAACAGGAAGTGCCTGGAGGGTTCCGGGTCCTTCCACCGAAACCAAGGAGGCAAATCATTATGAAGAAGCTTGCGACCATCGTTCTTGTAGTTCTGTGCACGTGTGCGCTTGCAGTCCCGGCGTTGGCAGAGGAGAAGTATCCGTCCCGACCGATCACTTACTCCATCGCCTTTCCCCCGGGCGGGCAGTCCGACCTGGAAGCCAGGAGACAGCAACCATACCTGGAAGAGATG
>JBATHN010000721.1:0-5970 GCA_049666885.1 Desulfobacterales bacterium | reverse complement strand
TTGATCTGTTCGGCCACGTCGATGGTAAAACCGAAGGGAATGTGCATGGACGGCATAATCAGGTGAAGATTGTAATAGGTGCCCACGGCGACATTGATGAAATCCACGGCACCGGTGGCTTCCAATGCTTGGGCCATCCGAACGGATTCCTCCGGATTGATGCCGCCCCAGAATTTCTCATCCGCGCATAGACAGACCCCGATGGTGAAATCGTTCCCTACGGCCGCTCGAACGGTTTCCAGAACTTCCAAGGGAAAGCGCATCCGGTTCTCAAGGCTGCCGCCATATTCATCGCCGCGATGGTTGCTGATGGGCGATAGAAACTGGCGCAGCAGCGATTCCGGCCCCATGTCGATTTCGAGACCGTCGAATCCGCCCTGCTTGACCCGGACAGCGGCCTGGCCGAAGGCCTCGATGATGTCGGCCATGTCTTCGGGTTCCATGGGTTTGCACGTTTCGCCGAATACGATATCGGCGATGGCGGAAGGTCCTAAAATCGCCTTGCGGGTCACGGAGCCGCTGCTCTGAAATCCATGGTGGTTCAACTGGGCGATGATCCGGGTATCGAATTGATGGACGGCATCGGTAAGTTTTTGAAAGTCCGCCACCACCTCCGGACGATGAACCTCGATCAAGGTCTCCCACGGGCGGTCATCCGGGTGCACCGCCAGCTCCCCCACGATGATCAATCCGCATCCGCCCTGAGCCCGCCGTCGGTAATAGGCGATATGTCGGTCCGTGATCCGTCCGGATTTACTGAAATTGGTGCGATGGGCCAACAGGCTGATGCGGTTCGGCAGTTCCGTTCCCCTCATTTTCAAGGGTGAAAATAGATTTTCATGCATGTTCGATTTCACTTTAACGGTCTGTTTTTTTGATTATTATGGGGTAAAGAATAGCGCGTGATTCGTTAAACTTTACGGTCAGCAACTTGTATGCCATGGGCAGATATGAAAATGGGCCAGAACGAGCCGGCAGCATTCACCGAATGAGCCTGGCATGGTGAAAATACCATATCGACAGAATGTTAGAAGTCTGTGATATGGAAGATTCACGATTAATTAAGGATAAAAATATTAGATGAATTCGAAAATTCGGGACGATCCTTCGGGGCAAGTCATGTCCAATATTGGGACAATAGGCCTCATCCGGGGTTCTGCCGCCAGGGGACGAATGGCCCCTTTCCTGATTGTAATAACGAATCCATAATTCAGGTCCTGGCGCAGGATCTTACCGGTAGCAAATGACTGCAGGTAAATCTACTTATGCTTGAGAGTCCACCAGATCCGCTCGATTAAGATGTTGTCCGGGCAGCGGCCCCTACCGTTCAGGGGAAGTTGCGGGTTACGAAACTATTGATGTGTGAAATAATTCCTGTCAAGGCCTATAATAGGATCCAGTGAATCCATCGCCGAAAAAAACTCGCAGTCTTTGTTGGGCGATGGGAACAAATTCCACTTTTTGCTTCTATATTCTTATTTTTTCATTTTTTCTCCATCCCCAATAGGGTAAGGGCATTGAAAAGCATGCGCCCCGCCGCTCCGGTATACCAGCTCCATCCCCCTCTGCCTTCGTAGCCAGGCCCGAAATAGATATCCGCCGGCTGTTGATGCGGCGGCAGGCCGTACACGGCCATATTTGCGGGTGACAGGTGGCCGAGAGGTGAAATCTTGCGCCACAATGCCATGGCCTTGGTTCTGTAATCGGCGGCGATCTCCGTTTCTCCCCTTCCCTGTGCCTCATCCGACAGAAAGAGCAAGGCGTCGACCAGCCAGGATACGCCGTGGGAATACTGACCGCCGTTTTCGCGGACGCCGGGCGGATAGTCGGCCAGCCGGCCGGGGTAGATGTCGTCTTGTTCCGTGAACGGCGGCGTAAAAAGTTGAACCAGATCCGCTTTTTCAAGTTCTTTTAGGGCCGTGGCCATGGCTCGACGTCCCCTTTCAGGACCTGCGACGCCGGAAATGATCGACCAGGCGGTCACCAGAGCGTTGGCCCGGTCCATCACCTGCCCGTCATCGGTGTAATAGTTAATGTATCGGTCCCCCAGCCACGTTGCGTCGAGACGGTTTCTCAATTCGGCCGCTTGGGTCAGAATATACCTTTTTCGGTCTTCCCCCTCTTTTTTTGCTACCAGATCTGAAAAGTTGATCAAAATGTCGTGGAAGAAAAACCCGAGCCAGATGCTCTCGCCCTTGTTTTTGATACCGGCGGCATCGAGACCGTCGTTCCAGTCGCCGGCTCCCAAGAGCGGCAAACCGTGAGGTCCAATTTTTTGAAAAGTCAGCTCGATCGCCTTCAGGCAATGCTCGTAGAGGCTCACCGTGTCGCGTGAAGGCCGCTGCGCGGCCACCTGGGTATCGGCCATTTTTGCCAGCGGTCCGCCTTCCAAATAGGGCGTCTTTTCGTCCAATATTCCCCAGTCGCCTGTGGCCCTGACATATTGGTAAACCATGTAGGGCAGCCACAGGTGATGGTCCGAAGCCCGTCCATGGGCGCCGATGCCGGTCTTTTCTTCCCAGGATTGATGCCACCACTGCAGGACGTCGCCTTTGTGAAACTGTTGGGCGGAGTGAAGCAGAATCTGGTGCCGAGCCAGCTCGGGTTTGATCGTCAGTAAAGGCAGGACATCCTGAAGTTGATCCCGGAAACCGAAAGCCCCGCTGCGCTGGTAAGGGCCGAGTCGGCCCCACAGACGGGCCACCAGCACCTGATACGGCAGCCAGAGATTGACCATCCGGTCGAAGGTGATGTCGTCGGTTTGCACCTGCAGCTTAGCGAGATATTCCCGCCACCATAGTTTGGTTTCCGCAAAAGCCTTTTGTGCTGCAGAGACATCCTGAAACTTCCGGATAATCGCTGCGGCTTGTTCACGGTTTTGGGCCTGGCCGAAAACCAGACTCACCGTCACCTCACCGGCGGGGGGAACCTCCACCTCTCCAACGAAAGCCGCACAGCGCAACCCGTCATCCGGCTGACTATAATCCGAGGCGCCGTTCTGAAGCAGGAAAGGATTGGTGAGGTCCCGGCAGGCGCCACCGAGAAATCGCGACCGCACGGTCTCAACAGCTTCCACGGAAAGATTCGTGGCGGCAAACACCCAGCCGCGCCGGAAGTCGTTGTGAGGATTGGAGAAGAAAAGGGCTGCGAGTTTACGGTCATGATCCGCTACGATTTTGCCGCACGTGTCCACCGGGGTCTCGCCCAGCATGATCTGCCAATATGGCACCACCCGGTAATGGAGGGCTTCTCCGGAGTGGTTGCGGATTGTGAGCAGACGGATCTCTGCCGGTTGGTCGGGAAGAACAAACTGGCTTAGCTCCAGTTCGACCGCAGCGCTTCGATTTCTGAAAACCGCATAGCCCAAGCCCCACCTGACATCGAAGGACCTGTCTTTTCTTCTTAAGGGAATGAAGGTGGGGGTATCCGTCTCCCCGGTCGTTAGATTCAAAATGTAGAGGACCTGCCCCGGCAGTTGCGAGGGGACGGAGTCGGCATCAAAAGGCGTCAGTCCGTTTTGCTGCGAATTCTTCATGAATGAATAAACACCGCCCTGGTTCGTGACCACGGCACCGTAGCCGAGGGGGTTGGCCATCAGATGACTCCAGGGACGGGGGGTGTCGCAGTCGACGGTAAGTTCGCCGCCGTCGGCAGAGAACCGGTAGGGAAGAGAACCGGAACCGCCACCGCCGCTTTCTTTCTCTTCGGCGACCGTCTGCTTCAGGCTGCGCGTTCTGGAAAACGCCGGCCATTGGCTGAAATCCGACGGCACACTGTGACCGGTATGTTTTGCAATACGGTCCAGAGCCTGGCGGTCATCGACACCGTAACCGTCGACAAATGTCACAATGGCCGAGCCAAGCGGCGGTAGTTCCACTCTCAGACGCAGACTCGCAATCGGGTCGAATGTATAGCAGAGTCCTTCGTCCGCAGGATTGCGCATGTCTCCCAGTAGTCCCGCGGGAGACGACAGCGTCTCCCGGCCGATGAAATGGTCACGCGAGTCCTCGTATCCGATGAGCGTAATCCCCTGCCTTGGATCCTCCTTGACCGCGTGGAAAGCCGTCTCGCCGGAGCCGCGTCGCCGGGTCGGGCCTTTTTGCGTGCCCTTGAGAAGACGGTTGCGGGCCAGAATCGCGTTCATGGGGCGTACGAACCGCGTCCCGATGTGCAGGTGATTGAAAAAGGGATGGCGCCTGTAGGCATCAGTGTTGTTCAGGCCGAACTCCTGATAGCTGATGAGTTCGATAATCCGAGCTCTTTTCTCGAGGTTGCTCAGCCGCACCTGCCAGAGTTCCACCGGTTCTGTTTCGTCCAGGCGCAGTTTCACTTCGGATCGGATTCCACCGAGTGCCGTCATCATTTCCAAAGAAAGGGGATCGGTTTGTGTTGTCCGGTATTCACCATCCCGGTGCCGTGCCGGGTTGAAACCGACGGACCAGCATCTATCCGGACCGTCCGTTGTACCGGAGCGATCCCGGAGATAAAAGAATTTGCCCCGCATCTGCAGCGGGTCATCCGGCCGGCGGGTGATATCGATCTCGAAGCCTTTGCGGATGGCACTGAAAACCCTGCTGTAGCCCCTGCCGTCAGAGGTGACCTCTGTCGTGTAAGTGCCGTTGGACAACACGAAGGTTTTTCTCCCGTCCGATGTCTCTGTGCCGTTCGCCCCAACTGCCATCGGCAGAGCGATCGACTGGGGGAACCGGTTCTTGCGGAAAAGGAAAAAAAGCCCCAGAACACCGGCCACCAGGAGAAACCCGCCGACAACATAGTAGACCGGTGGCCAGAAGGTATCGGCCAGTTGGGCGGCACGGTCCGCCGATGTTTGCCAGACATAATTCCACTCCGTGCCGCGCGGCAGGTAAAAAGGAATCAGCAGGGGGGCCCATGTGGCAAACCGCCTCAGGCCGAGGGGCATGCAACGGGTCCGGGCTGAAAAACCAATGGTACGGGCCGCCTTTTCGTCTAGAATGTCGGCCCCGACGAAAGACAGATTGACCAGTGTGGCCACTCGCAGCCCCATGTGATCGACCCAGATCAGAATGCGGAACCAGTCATACACCAGCAGGTTGAGGAAGACGTTCAGGCTCCAGGCGCGAAAGCTCTGGGGATCGAGCGTCCAGCTCTTGAAGGTGGCGACCAGCGTCCGGATGGCACCGTCCTGGTTGTACCACGTGGGATCCGGGGACATGCGCAGGAAAGAATAGATGACCGGTGCCATCCACAAACCCCACCGCAGCACGCGCACCGCCTGCTCGACCAGAGCAACCACTCCCTTGCGCGTAAACAGCTCTTTCAAAGGCGCGCTGCTGCGCTGGAGAAGGGCATTCAGAAACACAAGGTTGATGCTGAAAAGCGGGGCGGCCAGTGACCAGTTGATCACGCCTGAAAGCGCCTCGTTGTAAAAAAGCCGGACGCCGCCGAGGGTATGGCCCAGGTTAAGGGCGCCCCACTTGCTGAAAAGCGGATAGATGACATAATCCGCGACGGACTTTCCCTCCGCGGGATAATAGAGAGCGGCGTATTTGAAGAACTTGCTGGTCAACACCCGCAGCTGCAGTGTGTCTATGTACCAGGCCAATCCGCCACCGGCGATCCCGCCCAAGACGATGCCCAGAGCGTAGATCCGCCAGGTTTGCAGGCGTTGCCTTTTGCCCGTCAGCACCTCGAAGATGTCCCGTAAAAAATCGACCCCGCCATAGCCGACCGCGCCGGCCAGGAACCCGAACCAAAACCGTGAGGCGCTATCCACCACCGGCAGGCCGCTGGCAAGGGCATCACCGCAGAACGCACCCAGTACGGCCCCGCGCAGAAAACCGACCCCTTGCATATAATTCTGTCCGGCTCTCTGGAAAAATCTTCCACTGCCGTCAAAGGTTTCTATAATGGTTTTAAGAAACGGAAAAATCAGGGCCCCTGCCAAAGCTGAAAAGAAAACCGGATGGGCCGCGGCAAGGGCGACGACGG
>JBATHN010000720.1:0-2100 GCA_049666885.1 Desulfobacterales bacterium | reverse complement strand
AAAGCATAATCACACCCATCGCCAGGGTGCCGGTGAAGACACCGATGCCTTTCCCGAAGGACCCCTCGCCGCCATAGCCGATCTGCTTCCAGGGGTAGCCCTCCCAGAGCAGGTCGGAAGCCACGATCCAGAACAGGCTGCACAGGGCCAGGCCCAGGCCGAAAAACGCGCTGCCGGTCTGGGCAAAACCCTCCCACCATGCAGCAACCCCGGCCTTGTCCTGAGCCGGGTAGAACAAATAGCAGATGTGGGGATGAAAGAGAATGCTGTAAATAATGGTGACAAAGAAAAAGATGGTAAACAGACGGGAGAACGCTATGGTGCCGCGGTCCGTCTTTTGCCAGGGCCAGCGACCGAAGCCGAGGTTCCAGAAAAGGGACACCCAGAGAAAGGCCGTGAAGAAATAGACGATGGCCGTGGAGGCGTTTTCCCGCGCGTTGAAGGGCTCGGCGCCCGTCCCGCCCGAGGCGACAATGGAATCGGGGCTAAAGTAAGCGATGCCGAACTTGCCCAGGAAATTCCAGAAGACCACGTAATGGATGAAGAGCATTAACAGGATGGCGACGACAGTGAGCAGGATCCCCTTTCCGATGCGGCCATCTGCCCCCGAGGGCGGTGAAAAAGGATAATAATCGAGTACTTTGCTCATCAGGACAATGGTCGAAAGCATCACCACCAGCAGCGCAAAACCGTACATAGGAGTATAAAGCTTCATCACCGTGTTGGGATTCATAAAAATGTACCATAACAACCAGACGATCCCGAATACCGCAACCAGGTTGATCAGTCCGAAAAAATAGTTGAACTCTTTTTCTTCGTGCTTTGCATTTTCCATTTCGGCACCTCTTTGGAGGATTTACTTCGGAATCCAGCATATCAGCACCAGAATTCGGCAACGCCGGGCCAACCGGGGCACGGGTCGCTGACTAAGCGGATAGGCGCCTCGGGCTGGCCCGGCGTGGTCTGCTTAAAATACCACCGAATCTCCGTTGGTGAGAAAGACATTAGAGGTCTTGGCAACCGTCGACGACTTCTTGTAGGTTTTATACTTGTCCGTGCCCTTGACCACCGGCACACCGGTCTCTGCCGCTTTCTCAGCCCAAATCCAGCCCGTGCAGTGGTTGCAGCCGAGTTTCTGGATCTTGAAGGCCTTGACGCCCTTGATGATATCGTCGAATTTGGGCTCCCATGTCTCGAACAGGCTGATGTGGAGCCCGCCATAGCAGCCGTATGGCTGGTAGCCTTCGAAGCTGTTACGGGCATATGCAAACAGGGACAGGATCCCTGGATGGCAGCATCCGGTCACCGTTACGATCCCCTTATCCTTGACGTTGAAATAGAGAACGTTTTCACCGCGAACCCGCAGCAGGATCGGCACATCGAACATCCGCACCGCCACACCGGGCATCAGTCGGTAGATTCCTTCCCCTTTCTCGCCCTCGGGATCGCACAGGACCAGTTCACCCTTATGCGGATAATCGTTTTTGCAGATGTGCTTCATCTCGCCGGTGTCTTTGTCCTTGGCCTTGTGCTGGGCCTTTTCCTTGAGCAGGGCCATGTCCTCTGGGTAATACGTCTTGGGGGCGTAAAGCTTGATGTTCTGGTTGCGCTTGAGGGTCGATTCGATCCCCCAGAGGTGGTCCAGGTGCCAGTGGGAGAGAACAACGAACTCAATCTGGTCATTGGAAATTTTGGAAGCCACGTCGCTTTTTTCTTCGTAGATGTAATCCATCCAGTCATTGTTCCAACCGAAATCCATCATGAAGGTTCTCTCATTGCCTTCAAGAGTTGTTACCGTGATCAGTGCGGAGTAACCTCCGGCATTATCCCATTCCCATGGAATTGTGTACTGGTTGGTCATTCCCCCGCCATAATCCATGATGTTCTTCTTGAAGACGTCATTGTTGAACCAGCTCGTCTCGGTTAACACGTCGACCTTGACGCTCTTGACCTCCCCGATGTCGATCTTCTTGGCGGCATGTGCCTTGCGCGGCAGCATAAAATTGGTAGAACCCGCCACTGAGGCTGCCACACCGGATGCGGCAATCGATTTCAAAAATGTTCGGCGCTTCATGTCGTCTTCTCCTCTCTGGTTGTTGG
>JBATHN010000719.1:0-2240 GCA_049666885.1 Desulfobacterales bacterium | reverse complement strand
GTGTCCAATTCATAAATGTGATTTTTTTTCGTTGGGCAAGGCCGCACAAGGGTTTGCGGTGAGGCGTACTGGAGTACGCCGCAGCCGGAAACCCGCGGAGAACGCAGTCCAGCGGAAAAAAGGCCATTTATGAATCAATGTACTTAGACAGTGTCCGTTCAGAAATTGTATATTTTGGCCCCGGCCAAGGCCGCAGCGATCTTGCAACCGCAGGCGTAGCAGGGCTACGTCGAGGATTGCAAAGAGCGAGAACGCAGGCCCGGGCCGATAGATGCCGTTTCTGGACGGACACTGGGAGCCACCATGCAAGACCTCAACACTGATCAAACCAACACCCTGTCGTCCATCGTTTCACCCGACCGGTTTTCCACCGGCCCGTCCAACCGCGAACTGCACCGGCGTGACATCTCCCCCCACCGGGGGTTGCTGCCGGCCGGTGTCATCTGGCCCGTTACGACCGAAGAGGTCTCTCAAATTCTCTCCTGGTCCTATGCCAACGATGTACCGGTCACTCCCTGGGGTGCCGGCACCAGCACGGAAGGCAACCCGGTCCCGACGCGTGGCGGTCTGGTAGTGGACCTGACCCGGATGGACCGCATTCTCGATATTCGTCCCCAGGACCTGCAGGCCGATGTCCAACCGGGAGTCCTGCGCAAGGAGCTCAACCGGCAGGCCGGTCGCCACGGACTGTTCTTTCCGCCGGATCCCGGAGCCGACGCCACTATCGGCGGTATGATCGCCAACAACGCATCGGGCGTCCAAACCGTTAAATACGGCGCCACCAAAGATTACGTGATGCGGCTGACCGTGGTCCTTCCGGGCGGATCTGTCATCCACACCGGCTGCAAGGCGCCGAAATCTTCCTCCGGCTATGATCTGACACGCCTGTTCGTCGGGTCGGAGGGAACCCTGGGCATCGTGACCGAAGCCACCCTGAGGCTGACCGGCATCCCGTCTCACCATCTGGCAACCACCGTCACCTTCGATCGCCTCGAAGATGCCTCCAAAGCGGTGGCCGTGCTGATGGGCTCCGGACTCGGGCCGGCGGCCCTGGAGCTGCTGCCGCCGCAGCTGATACAGCTCATGAACCGTGAAAAGAAGCTCGGGCTGGCCGAAACCCCCACGCTTTTCTGCGAGTTCCACGGCATCAGCCGCGCCATGCTGAATGACATCGCGGAACTGGCCGAGGATCTCTGCCGCGACTGCGGCGCCACCGGTTTCAGGTCCGGGGTCGATGAAAGTCAACGCACCGAACTCTGGCGCGCGCGCCATGAGGCCTGGGAGACCATTCACCGCGCCCACCCGGGCAAGGACACGCTGATCGTCGACGCGGCGGTTCCGATTTCCAGCTACCCGGAGATGGTCGTCTTTTCCCAAAACATCGTCGATCAGGAAAAGGCCGTCGGATATGTGTTCGGCCACGCCGGCGACGGCAACCTGCACGTGGTGCTGGTCGGTGATCCAGCGGATCGGGACGAATGGGAAGTGCTCGAAGAGATCAATCGACGTATCGTCACGCGCGCGGTGGAAATCGGTGGGACCTGCACCGGTGAGCACGGCATCGGCATCGGCAAGCGCAAGTTCATGCAGTTGGAGCACGGTGAAAGCTATGTCCTGATGCGGCAGATCAAAGATCTGATGGATCCAAAAGGTCTGATGAATCCGGATAAAATATTCATTCAGCCTTGAGTAAAGGCCGTTGGTGGTCGAAAGGATCGAGAGAGATTCGGCTGTCCTCATTCACTGCCAGACCACCGGCAAATGACCCAGCGCAGTTCACCAGCAAGGCACCATGTTGAAACCAGGCAAATCATACGAAGAGGTCTATCACAGTTTTCGCTGGCACATTCCAGATTTCTACAACATAGGCGTCGACATCTGCGACAAGAACGCCCATCAGCGACGGCGGACGGCTCTAATATATGAAAAAGATACCGGCGAAGTTCAAACATTTACCTTTCAAGATCTCAAACGCTTTTCGAATCAGCTGGCCAACGCCTTCGATGCCCTCGGCCTGCAGCCCGGGGACAGGGTGGGAATCCTCCTGCCCCAGTGTCCGGAAACGGCGATCAGCCATATCGCCACCTACAAAATCGGCGGCATTGCGATACCCCTTTTCACCCTTTTCGGGTCGGATGCCATGACGTATCGCCTTGCCGACAGCCAAGCCAAAGTGGTCATCACCGACACCGCCAACCTGGACAAGGTTCTGAGCATACACGAGGAACTACCCTATCTGC
>JBATHN010000718.1:0-2189 GCA_049666885.1 Desulfobacterales bacterium | reverse complement strand
AGGGAATACTCAGATAGAAGGATTTAATAATGAAAGCGACCATATTGGTAATCGAAGACAATGAGCTCAACATGATCCTGGTCCGAGAACTGTTGACGCTAGAAGGGTATCGGGTTTTAGAAGCCCGCGATGCAGAAAAAGGGCTTCAGATAGCCCGTGAAAAAAAACCGGCTATCATTTTAATGGATATCCAGTTGCCTGGAATGGACGGCCTGAAGGCGACCCGGCTTATTAAAGAGGACCCGGTCCTAAAAGAGATTCCGGTAGTGGCGCTGACAGCCTATGCCATGGAAAAAGACCACCGGGATGCGCTGGAAGCCGGTTGTACCGGTTTCATCGCCAAGCCGATCGACACCCGGCACTTCGTCGGTAACATATCCCAATTTATTCCTGACATCGACAACTGACACCGGCGAAAGGAATGGCTGCCATGAGCAAGATGACCACAATTCTGATCGTTGACGATGATCCTATGAATGTTAGTTTGATAGAGGCAATGCTCAGCCAGGAAAACTATCGCATCGTCACAGCCAGCAGCGGAGAAGAGGCAATCGAAACGACGCTTGCATCATCACCTGATCTGATTTTGCTGGACATCATGATGCCGGGATTGGACGGATATCAAGTGACCCAAAAGTTGAAAGATGATCCGAATACCAATCATGTTCCCATCGTACTGGTGACGGCCTTGAATGATACCGAAGACAAAGTCAGAGGATTGCAGGCTGGCGCCGATGACTTCCTGAGCAAACCGCTGGACAAGTCCGAGTTAATGGCGCGAGTTAATTCCCTGCTGAAGGTAAAAGCCTACCACGACCATCTTCTCAACTATCAGAAGCAACTTGAAGAAGAGGTCGCCCGCCGAACCGAAAAACTAAAAAAGGAGCTCATACGGCGCAAGGAAACAGAAAGTCAGTTGCTCCGAGCCCAGAAAATGGAGGCTATTGGGACGTTGGCAGGCGGCATCGCGCATGATTTCAACAACATACTCTCAGCCATTCTCGGCTACGCCGAGTTATCCCTGGTCGTGGTCGAGAAAGAGTCCTCCCTTTGTGACTACATCCAGCAGATTTATACGGCCGGCGAACGGGCAAGAGACCTGGTTCAGCAGATTCTCACATTCAGCCGTCAGGGCGACAGTCAGATGAAACCGGCAAAAATCGGCGTGATCATAAAAGAAGCCCTCAAACTTCTCAAAGCAACATTGCCGACGACAATTACCCTCCAGCAGAAAATAACCAGTGTTTCACCGGTCCTGGCCGACCTGACCCAGGTGCATCAAATCATCATGAACCTGGCCACCAATGCCGCCTATGCTATGGAAGAAAAAGGCGGGCTCCTGAGCGTCGAATTAACCGACGTCAATCCGCCGTCTGAGGAAATCATTCAGAATTCGGATCTCACGCCGGGCGCCTTCGTTAGATTACGGATAAGTGATACCGGGCACGGCATGTCTTCGGATAAGCTGGAACGCATATTTGATCCATTTTTCACAACCAAGCCTCCGGGGAAAGGAACCGGATTGGGCCTGTCCACTGTGCATGGGATTGTTAAAAACCACAACGGCTCGATCACTGTATCGAGTGAACCGGATAGGGGAACCACTTTCGACATTTTGTTCCCAACCGCTGAAAAAGAAGTCAGGGTTGAAAGCGCAGGTGATCAGGATCTTCCTTCCGGCACAGAATGCATCCTTTTCGTTGACGATGAGCAAGCCATAACCAATATGAGCAAGAAAATGCTTGAAAATCTGGGATATAAAGTCATTGCCGAAACAAGCAGTGTTGACGCACTGACGTCCTTTAAAAATCAACCGGATGAAATCGATGTCGTCATAACCGACCTGACAATGCCGCACATGTCCGGACTGGAATTGGCCCAAAAATTTCAGCGCATTCGGCCGGACACCCCGATCATCCTTTGTTCCGGATACGTTGCGAAAATACCGGTTGAAAAGGCAAAATCAATGGGCATTCAGGCGGTTGTCAGCAAACCGGTATCAAGGCGTACAATAGCCGAAGTCATTCGGGGAGTTCTGGGCAGAGACGCTTCCGCAACAAAGGTCGATACCCTTATGCCATACCCCAATTAGTTTCCGTCCATAAATGGCCCTTTTCCGCAATTCCCCGCCTGCTTCGGGACAGATCGGCGTCAATCGGGGGAATCGCTTGTGCGGCCTACACGAGTAC
>JBATHN010000717.1:0-20024 GCA_049666885.1 Desulfobacterales bacterium | reverse complement strand
GCAGACCTTGGGCGATATTTTGTGGATGAGATTTTAAATTGACCGAACCGATTTTCTCTGTTAAAAATAAACTTTCCAATTGGGGATGTAGCTCAGCTGGGAGAGCGCAGCGTTCGCAACGCTGAGGTCGTGGGTTCAAATCCCATCATCTCCACCAAACAAAACACTCAGTCAGCCGCGGCTTTTTGCCCGCGGCTTTCTTTTTGGGTAAGGCGGGCTGGCATGCGGATACGCTCACACATTTGGATCTTCAGGTGCTTTCTGCAGCGTGTAACCTCAGGCGACCTATTGTCTCTAAATATTCGAACAGCCAAATAGCCCGGGCTGTTCAGAAAGGTGTGCATAACCTGCATTCATCTTTCCTCCTTACAACGCAAGGAGGCCGTTTGCCGCAAGGCATCGGGGGGTTTCCAGAGCCTTTCCATATCTCCTTGCGTTGTTCCTCAAATCGAATGTAACGGCTAAAATCATTGCAGTCTCTTTAAAAATAGAAAGCGATCTGTTTTTCGATGACACTGTATATGAATCGAAAAAATACCTGACGCTTTTGTATGTCCTCACTAAGCGGGTGGTTCATTGTATTGAAATGAATCACCCGTTTTTACGGGGTGACCAACAAAATCAGATTGTCACCCGTGTATATCTCAAATCAACGTTGATTCCTTCATTTTTCGTCAATACCAAACAGTTCGTCTCGCCCGTTTGACTTTTCGGTGCAGCGTAAAACCGTTGGCTAACGGTCGGCTTCACGGCTTCGGCAGGTCGGTTTTTGGGAGCAGGGAAGGAAAAAACGAGAGGATAACGGTGAATCGTGCCAGTGGGAAAGCAGAAAAAATCGGTCCAGTTTTCGGTCGAATGTATCAAGCTCCATTGTCATAACTACTGCGAACTCGGCACCATGTTCAGATGTTCGGCCGGTTCGGCCTGGGAAGAGCAAAAATATTGTAAATTTTCCCGCAAGTCCTCGGGCGGAGGGTGGTGCATGCATTTTCGTAGAAACATCGGCGGTCACTGTGACTGCGTGCCGGCCCAAAAAGACGCCTTGGTGGCGATACGGCGGCAGGACCCCTGAGATCGGATCAGTCCTCGGGAAGTCGATTGTTCCGGGCGGCCGCTTCCGCCGGTACCCCGAAAGGCAGTTCCGGTTGACGGTAGCGGCGGTATGCAGGGCAGCCACTGTTCCAGCTGCACCGCGCACACACGGCAACATGCTTTTTGTGACGGCCCTTGTAACGGGGGCAGCTCAGATAGTCCTGGCTAAATAAGGTGTTGTGCTGACGCATAGACCATCGGTCTCTGAGTTTTTTTGAAAAGGGGGCACCTCCAATTTGCTGATCTGCAAAATTCTGCACCCCCTCTTGGATCCATTTATATTCCAAAATGACCGGCAGATCAAGGCATGACTGGCACCATCTCGTTGACGACAGTCAATGAGGTTTCTTTCGGTGCGAAACCGAGAGATCGCTTTGGTGAAGCGACGGGCAAGAATTGATGCTTGACTTAGGGTAAGGATCTATTGTAATTATTAATAGTTATTTAAACGATTTCTTTGATTTGGCGGTTTTTATCCGGAAAGACGGTATGTCAAAAAACATGACGCGATCATCCGAAGCGACCCGCACCACGAAAGAGACCCAGATCCAAATCAAAATAGATCTCGACGGCAGCGGCAGCGGTGACATATCGACCGGTATCCCGTTTTTTGATCATATGTTGACCCTTTTCGCGGTGCACGGCTTTTTTAATCTCACGGTGGCGGCCAGCGGAGATCTGGATGTCGATCATCACCATACTGTAGAGGATGTCGGTTTGGTGTTGGGTGACGTTTTCCGGCAGGCACTCGGGGAACGGTCGGGAATAAAGCGTTACGGACATGCGGTCACGCCGATGGACGAGGCCCTGACGAGTGTCAGCGTCGATCTCTCGAACCGGCCCTTTCTGGTATACAATTGCGCCGGTTTGACGGGTAGCGGTGTACAATTCGACATTTCCCTGGCCAAAGAGTTCTTCAGGGCTTTCGCCAACCGCTGCGGAATGAACCTGCACATCAATGTTCACTATGGTGAAAACCCGCACCATGTGATCGAGTCGATGTTTAAGGCCACCGGCAGGGCCCTGGATAAAGCCACCACCTTCGATAAGCGGATCAAAGGTGTTCGCTCCTCCAAAGGTTCGTTTTAAATCCGACAGGTTGACATTTATGAAACTGCCTTTTAGCTGTCGCCGGGTTGGGTTAGTGTTGCTCGGCCTTTTTGTGCTCATCGCAACCGGTTGCAGCACCACCGGCGTTAAGACCGTCAGGGTCGGTCCGGCCGTCGGTATCAAATCGATATTGGTTCTGCCGTTTGAAGACCTGGCCAAAATATACGGTCAGGCAGATTTGATCAAATGCCCATTGTGCGACTACTATTTTGAAGCTGGTCCGGTGCCGCCGCATGCGGTTGACTGGCTGAGCGAGCGATTGGTCGGCTTACTCGGGCAGGATGCCACCGCCGCGTTGATCACTCACGGCCGGTCGTTTGATCAGAGCAAACCCGCCTCCAGCGCGGGCATGCTCACGGAGCGGAAGATAGTGGCCCAGGCGGGGCGGTCCGTTAAGGCGGATGCCGTTTTGACCGGGTACATATATCACTATGAAGAGCGGGTCGGCACTCCGTACGCCGCATCGCGGCCCGCATCAGTGGCTTTCAGCATCCACTTGATCCGGTCCGCGGACGGCGCAGATATCTGGTTCGGTTATGTCGATGAAACCCAGCAGACGTTGAGCGAAAACCTTTTTAACATGGCGGTTTTCTGGCAAAGAAAAGGACGCTGGGTGTCAGCCGATGAAATGGCGGAAGCCGGTTTGACCGAGTTGCTCGACAAATTTCCCAAACAATGACAAATGGTTTCGCAAATAGTCCAGTTCTTATCGGCGCTTCAGTTTTGTGGCCGCCGCCGTATAGGCCAAGCTTGTTTTATTCAGTGAAATCCGGTTTCATTGCGCCGGTTCTTTTCGCGTCGTCATCCGGATACTTTCACGTTGGCCTGGATCCATCATGATCATCATACCGGCAATCGATATTCAATCCGGCCAGTGCGTGCGCCTCCTGCAGGGACGCAAGGACGACGCCACCGTTTTTTCCGATGACCCGGCGGCCATGGCCCGTCGCTGGGCCGAGGCAGGCGCGCAACTGATCCATGTGGTCGATCTCGACGGCGCTTTCGAAAAAGGCCCACGCAACACGGTCGCCATCCGCGCTATTCTCGACAGCGTCGACGTTGCGGTACAGGTCGGTGGTGGAATCCGAGATGAACAGACGATCGAGACTTATCTAGATGCCGGCGTTACAAGGGTGGTCATCGGCACGGCGGCGGTCAGAGATCCGGATCGGGTCAGGGCTATCTGCAGCCGGTTTCCCGGTCGCATCGTTTTGGGCATCGATGCCCGCAATGGGATGGTGGCCGTCGAGGGGTGGACCGAGACCACGCGTATCCGAGCGATCGATCTGGCGCGTCGATTCGAAGATTGTCCGGTGGCTGCCATCAACTTCACCGATATTCATCGGGACGGAATGCAAACCGGAGTGAACATCGAAGAAACCCGCCGACTGGCACAGTCGGTTTCGATTCCGGTGGTGGCTTCCGGCGGGATCTCGTCGCTGGCGGATATTCACCAACTTCTTCCGCTGGGGGCGATGGGCGTATGCGGCGTGATTGTCGGCCGGGCCCTCTATGCCGGTACGCTGGATCTGAAACAGGCCATCGACAGCGCCCAACTCGTCCAACGCCAGGAGGGAAAACCGACTTTTTTAAAAAATACTTGACAATGTCTGTATGATAAAATATCTTATTCTGCTAATCCATTTGACTTTATTGTCGGGGTGCATAGTGTTTAAAAAGCACCGCGACACCGATGAAGCCGGGCAGCGACGGTTTCTTCGTATTTGAGTTCCGGCAATTTTGAAAATGTTCGCTGAGCTTCATTCCGTTTAATCACCTCCATTGCAGGACGATTTCCCATGTTCCAGAGAAGTGGAGGGTGCTCTTCTTGACCAGTTTCATCCCGGAAGAAAAAATCGCCGAAATTCGAAATGCCGCCGACATCGTGGATGTTATCTCCGGTGAGGTGCTTTTGAAAAAGGGCGGAAAAAATTACCTCGGCCTTTGCCCCTTTCACTCCGAAAAGACCCCCTCTTTCACCGTCAGTCCCGACAAACAAATATTTTATTGCTTTGGGTGTGGTGAAGGGGGCAACGTATTTTCATTTGTCATGAAGCAGGAAGGGTTGACGTTTCCTGAAGCCGTCAAACATTTGGCTCGACGCTACGGAATCGTCCTGCCGGACCGCCGTTTGAGCCCCGGTCAGAAGCGCCGCCTGGACGAAAAGGAGCAGGTGCTGGCTGCCAATCGCCTGGCGATGGACTTTTTTCAACAGAACTTGCGTGTCGGTCCGGCGGGCGGTAAGGCGCGAGAGTATCTCGCGAAACGGGCACTGACGCAGGAAACAATCGACGGTTTCCATATCGGCTATGCACCTCAGGGTTGGGACAATCTCCTAAAACACCTGCTTGGGCAACACCTGCTATCGTCGGTCATCGAGAAAAGTGGTTTGGTTGTTCCAAGGAAGAACAGCGCCGGCTTCTATGATCGATTCCGCGATCGAATTGTGTTTCCGATCTTCGATTTGAATCGGCAGGTCATCGGGTTCGGCGGCAGAGTCATGGACGATGCACTGCCCAAGTATCTCAATTCTCCTGAAACACCGGTTTACAACAAAAGTCGATCGCTCTACGGTCTCCACCTGGCCAAAGCCCGTTGTCGCGAAACCGAGTCAGTTTACATCGTCGAGGGATACTTCGATGCGATTGCGCTGCATCAGCATGGCCTTGTCAACACGGTAGCGACGCTGGGCACATCCTTGACCACCGAGCATGTTCGGATGCTGCGCGGGTTTATCGGCGAAAAAGGAAAGGCCGTTCTGGTTTACGACTCCGACGAAGCCGGCATCAAAGCCGCCCGACGTAGCGTCGAGGTGTTTGACAAAGAATACGTCAATGCACAAATTTTGGTTTTGGATTCCGGTTACGATCCGGACACCTTTATTTTCGAACACGGCGTGGAAGCGTTTCATGCTGCGGCTGCCGGAGCCATGAACATCATCCCGTTTCTGCTCGAGACCGCCGTTAAACAAAACGGCCTCTCTGTTGAGGGTAAGGTGAGGGTCGTGGGCGAACTCCAGCAGCCGCTGACCGCTGTTTCCGACACGGTTGCCAGGTCTTTGTATGTCAGATTGGTGGCCGAACGACTGGAAATAGACGAACGTGCCCTGCTGGAGAAACTGCGTCATGCGGCTGCCAAGCAATCGGCACGGGAACAGCGCCGACGATCGGGCCCGGAATCAGGCGCTCCGCTGGATGTGGGGAAAGCTTCCGCCACAGTCGAGTTCGCTGTTCGGTACGGCGACCGGGTTGAAAAACAGATCATTGCCATGATGCTGCAGGTACCGCAATCCTGTCATATCATCAATAGCCTTGACGCTCTGGCCTTGTTTGAAAATCAGTCTTTAGCACGGATCGGCCATGTAATTCTCGACGCTCACAGCCGTGCAGACAAGCCTGTGTCGGCAGACGGAGAGCCGGCCGGTCCGGCGGAAGACCAGTGGCTGGCCGACATCATGGCGGGCCTTGCTGCCGATGAGGATCGGCGGATTGTCGCCGACGTGGCCATGAACGCAGAGGGTTGGGCGATCGAGGGGTGTGAAAAACAGATTTTTCATTATGTCGAAACGGCGCGCAAGCGCCGAAGTCAACAGGATATCGAACACCGGATCAAAGAAGCCGAGCGCAACAAGGACGACAAGTTGCTTGAGCAATTGCTGAGTGAAAAGCAGACACTGGCGGTCAAGCGTGAAAAGCGGAAAATGGCCTTGCTCGACAAATAATGAAGCTCTTTAATAAAACCGGGGACATCCGCGGGAGGCAAATGTTAATGACTAGTAAATCCGCTAAATTACGGGTAATTGCAAAAAAACGCGATCAGAAAAAAGTCGATGCGAAATCGTCCGGAAAATCTCAGGCCAAGACGACCATCGACAAGATTTTGAACGACAAGACCGCCGTTAAAAGTAACGATGGCGTGCAGATTAGCAAGAAAGCGTTGAAGGACCTGATTTCGAAGGGCACCAAGCAGGGGTATCTCACCTATGACGAGATCAACGAAGTTCTGCCCGAAGACATGCTTTCCGCCGAGCAGATCGAAGAGACACTGATTCTTTTCGATGACCACGAGATCGATATTCTGGACGAAAAAAGCGCTCGAAAATCCGAGCAGGCCAAGAAACTCAAGCAGGCAAAACTCAAGGAACGCCAGCGAGCCGTGACCGATTTCGGCGCGGTTACCGATCCGGTAAAAATGTATCTGCGCGAAATGGGCATGGTGACGCTCTTGAGCCGGGAAGGGGAAGTAGAGATAGCAAAGAAAATCGAGGCCGGAGAACAGGAAGTGCTGCGGGCCTTGCTCGATACGACCACCGGCGTTGAATCGATCCTCGAGCTCGGCGAACGGATCGAAAAGGCGGAACTGAGACCCAAATATGTTCTCAGGGATGTTGACGAAGGCGATACCTATGTTGACGAGGTTGTACAAACCGAAAAATTTTTGAACACGATTCGGTCGATCAGGGAAATTCACCTCGAAAACAACGCCTTCCGCGAAAGACTCTTTACAGAGCAGTTGAAGCCGGACGAAAGCCGGCGCGTGCGACGGGCCGTCAAAAGACGCAATGCCAGGATATTTGAACTGTTGAAAGACTGGCGCCTCGAAGGCGGCATCATCGATGAAATCGAGCAGTTGATCATAGATCAGATCGACTGGTTCAATCGCATGAGTCAGAATCTGATGCGGCGCGCCGGCGCAGTGAACGCCCCGCTGGGAGAAGTCCGCAAGAATCTGAAGTCCAAAACCCACTTTGCAAAATGGGCCGGTCAATCCTGCAGCATTAAAAAAGAGGAACTGACCGAACTGTTTACCGAAATCGTCAACATCGAGTCGGCCATCCAAGAAAGAAAAAAGGAGCTGAAAACCAAGAACAGATCCTTGAAACGGGTGATGACCAATGTCGAAGAAGGGCGACTGAGGGCCAAATTGGCGAAAAGCGAGCTGACCCGTGCCAATCTGCGTCTGGTGGTCAGCATTGCCAAGAAGTACACCAACCGCGGCTTGCAGTTCCTCGACCTGATTCAGGAAGGCAACATCGGACTGATGAAGGCAGTCGATAAATTCGAATACCGTCGGGGATACAAGTTCAGTACGTATGCCACTTGGTGGATTCGACAGGCCATCACCCGGGCGATCGCCGACCAGGCACGCACCATTCGTATTCCGGTTCACATGATCGAGACGATCAACAAGTTGATCCGCACGTCCCGTTACCTGGTTCAGGAACAGGGACGCGAGCCGAGCCCGGAGGAGATTGCCGATAAGATGGAGATTCCGCTCGAGAAGGTGCGCAAGGTCCTGAAAATCGCCCGTGAGCCGATTTCACTCGAAACGCCTATCGGAGAGGAGGAGGACAGCCATCTCGGAGATTTCATCGAAGACAAAAAGTTCATGTTGCCCTCCGATGCCGCTATCAATCTCAATCTAGCCGAGCAGACCCGTAAAGTGCTCGCCACCCTGACACCGCGGGAAGAAAAGGTGTTGCGCATGCGGTTTGGCATCGGTGAAAAAGCGGATCATACATTGGAGGAAGTCGGACAGGATTTCGCCGTCACCCGTGAGCGCATCCGCCAGATCGAGGCCAAGGCCCTGCGGAAGTTGCGGCACCCGACCCGCAGTCGGAAGCTCAAGAATTTCATCGAAACTTAAAATATGAAAATTTATATACTATTTTATAAATAATTTTAAGTTGTTATGGTATTTTTTAAGATTTCCGAGCGAAATCTTTAAAGCCATAGGCGAATAAATTTTAAGCGATATTTTAAGTGTTAAATTATTCCTGAACCCCTATACCATGTCACGGTATAGGGGTTTTTGTATCAGTGCGAAGTTCCAGAGGATTCGGATTTTCGGATTCACCTGAATCAATCTTGACGTTGCCTGGCGTAATCTTCTATAAGATTCTTATTTTCACCGAGAACCGCTTGCGATTTTGGGTTCTGCTTGACAAAAAGGTTGTGCAAGGTTAGTAGTGTCCGTCCAGAATCGTCACTTACTTAGGAGTTTAGGGGCGGTCGTATCGGTTTTACTCGACTTTGGCGGTGATGCCGGTGTCAAAACCATTGCGGCTGTGGCATTGTGTTGTGCCCTTGCCGGCGCTTCTGGACAAGCTACCGTCATCCATACTTCTGAGGGCCCATAGCTCAGCTGGCAGAGCCACCGGCTCATAACCGGTCGGTCCCTGGTTCGATCCCAGGTGGGCCCATGCCTAAAAAAGTGCCTTTCAACCGGTTGCCCGAAACCAATTTATCGACTTGGACCGAGATGCACCTGCGGGACGAGCCGGATGGAGTTGCAGGAGGTGGGGCTGTTTGTCGGCCACGCCTTTTTGCTTGGTTCCGAGCGTGTGCGCCGGAAAACGATTCGACGCAGTCGCCCCGCTTGATCTCGACGGCATTAAGGGAGATACGGTCATGGCCGCCACGGTAGGCGACTTTATCGACATAATGGAAAGTTTTGCCCCGGTTTCACTTGCGGAGGAATGGGACAATGCCGGTCTTCAGGTGGGGCACAGAGACAGGAGCGTCAAGACGGTCTGGGTGGCGCTCGATCCTTTGCCGCAGGTTGTGGAGGCTGCCTGCCGTAACAGTGTCGATCTGCTGATCACCCATCACCCATTGATTTTCAGGCCGCTCAAGAGCATTGATTTTGCCGAATCAACCGGACGAAGCATAATTCAGGCCGCACAGAACCGACTGGCGGTGTATGCCGCCCACACCAATTTCGATAGTGTAACCGGAGGATTGAACGACATCTTCGCCGGCCGGCTCGGTTTGACCAACCTCGCACCGCTCGTGGCGGCGAACTCGGACGGTTTGCACAAACTGGTGGTGTTCGTTCCGGCGGAACACGAACAGCGGCTGCTTACGGCGCTGTTCGAAAGCCCCGCCGGCGAAATTGGTGCTTACAGCTGCTGTTCTTTCAGAAGCCCGGGCAGAGGCACCTTCAAACCAGGTCAAGATGCCGAGCCGTTTTCGGGCGATCGGGGCCGCGTTAACGATGTGGCCGAGGTCAAAATCGAAACCGTGGTCAAGCAGCGCGACCTTTTGCGGGTTATCGCTCACATCCGATCGCATCACCCTTATGAGACCATGGCCTATGATGTCTATCCGCTCACGCAGCCCGAAACGAAATTTGGGATCGGTCGGGTGGGCGATCTGGCCGAAACCTCGGATCTCAAGTCTCTGGCACTTGAGGTCAAACGGTCTTTCGGAGTGGAAACTCTAAGAGTCGTCGGTGATCCGGGCATGTCAGTTAAGCGGGTGGCGGTTTGCACCGGCAGCGGAGCGAGCCTCGTGCGAGGCTTTCTGAAATCTACGGCCGACGTTTTCATCAGCGGCGACCTGCGATATCATGATGCCCGCGATGCCGAGGCCGCCCGGCGCGGTTTAATTGATGTCGGGCATTTTGCATCAGAGCACATCATTGTTGCCGCCTTGACCGAACGCCTGCAAAAATCCGCCGTCGCCGCTGGGTTCGATACCACCATCAGCGCCTGCGGGTTGGAAAAAGAGCCGTTTTTCAATCTTTAACCCCAAAGATTTTGCTGCTTTCGGACGTGCGCATGGACGAGGAACTCAAAAAGAAATTCGACAACTTGGTGAAACTTCAGGAAGTTGAAATCGAGACGGCATCTGTTCAGGCACGGCTCGCCGGTTTCCCTGGGCTGTTGAACGACCTGGATGCCAGGCTCACTGCATCTGAAGGAGCGGTGACTTTAGAAGCCGGCCGTTTGTCCGATATCCAACAGGCCTATCGTGTCCAGGAAGCCGATGCAAAAGTGATTCAAACCCGGATCGTAAAAAGCGAAGAAAAGCTGCGGTCGGTCAAGACCAACAAAGAATATCAGTCGTCGCTGAAAGAAATCGACGATTTGAAGAGATCATTGTCGACTGTCGAGGACCGGATGATAGAGCACCTGGATGAAATGGACCAGGTGACGGCGTCGATTGCAACCAAAAAGGATGAGGTGAAGCTCCTTTACCAGGAAATCGAAGAAGAAAAAGAACAAATTCGCCAGAGCTCTTTGTCCGCTCAAGAGCAGCTCGACCGTCTGAACGATAAACGTACCAAGATCATTGCCGTTATCGAACCGGATTTGTTGAAAACCTATGAAACCGTAAAGCAAAACAGCGGCGGCGTGGCGATCGCGGTTGTCAAAAACGCCGTTTGCCTGGGTTGCCATGTCAATTTACCTCCCCAGATGTTCCACGATCTATTGCATTTCGACAAGTTACTGGTCTGCCCCCACTGCGAACGTTTGATATATCCCGCGACAGAATAGCCCGTATTCAGCCGTAACGATCCCGTTAAGGGCATTGCCACGGCAGGCTTGGCCGCTCATTTCAGAATGTAGAAAAGGTTGAAACGTATTATCGTTCCAATGCTTGCATTTGGTTGGAAATCAGTTAATATCTACAGAAGATCTTGAACAAACAGGGCGGTCGGAGTCGTTTAGACGATCGCCGGATGGCCTATTCGTCCGGAGGAAAGTCCGAACACCACAGGGCAGGGTGCTCCATAACCTGGAGTCGCGGCAACGCGAAGGAAAGTGCAACAGAAAGTAAACCGCCCTGCACTGAGGTATTCCCTCAGTGCAGGGTAAGGGTGAAACGGTGCGGTAAGAGCGCACCAGTTCCTCGGGTGACCGGGGAAGCTCGGTAAACCCCACCCGGTGCAAGACCAAATAGGGGAGCGTTCGAGGGCGGCCCGCCCGAGCTCCCGGGTAGGTCGCAAGAGGTGCCGGGCAATCGGCACCCACAGATGAATGATCGTCGCCCTCTGCCGGGCAACCGACCGGGGGAACAGAATTCGGCTTACGAACGGCTCCGACCGCTCCTGCTCGTCTCATTAAGACAGGATTCTCCGAAATGGATGCTTCTTATGAATGTGATATAAGATTCGTCGAGAGGGTAAAAATATTTACCCAGGAGTATTTGAAGTATTGCAAATTCCTGGCCGACGAACGCTCTACACCCGGCGTGATCAGCAAAAAGCTCTACGCCGTGCTTATTTCCAATTCTCAACTGCTGGAAGATTTTCTCGATTTTCACGGGGCCAAGAACAATTCCGACTGGTATTTTTTTCGAGAACTGAGTGCGGCCGTCAGGCATTTGAGCCTTGCCTGCTATTCCCAGAAGCATATCCTGAACCGCCTGATTTTTTACGACCTGGTCGATATGGAGAATTTCAAGCGGGAAGGGGAAGCGACCTTCGCGTTTTTGACCAACACGTTGAAAAATCTGGCACCGGTCATCATCGAAGAAGCCCACCGTCTGAACATTCCCGAACCCGCCGAGACCGTCGACATTGCGGTTTTTCCCGAGGTGGTGACGGCCGACATGCTGCCGTACAACATCGATGATGAAAACAGAGACCAGCAGAAACAGCATATCGTCAACATTGCCAGTGAATTCATCCGTATTGCCAAGACCCTCGACCAGTTTCGGTTTTACGAACCCTACAGCATAGAAGAAATTCGGGCCATAGTCCCTGACAAGATCAATGAGGTCGAGGTCAGACGCTTCGAGATGCTGGTTCACAACCTGCAGTCTTCGTTCGACACCTATGTAATCCATGGGGGTTACCGTTTCGGCAAGAGAAAGCTCAAACAACTGCGCGGCAACTTTTCTGCCGTCTTTCACCTGCTTCAGGTCATGGGACGGTTGCTGCATTTCTACGAACGGCATCTCTATGATGCCGGTTACAAAAATATCTACAAACAGGTGCAGGAGCGCCTGGCGCTGCTGGTCGATGCCGAAGCGCTGCTGGACCGCACCATTAACTTTGGTCTCTACTATACCTGTCACTTCCTCAACATCGGCACCAAGCTGGCCGGCGACATCCTTAACGAGAACATCGAAAGAGGGTCGATTGTCGTGGGCATACCGGTAAAACTCGGTTTTCACAGTCGGCCGAGTCTCCTGGTGGCAAAAATCGTGCAGCACTACGGCGGACAGGTCGAAATGGTTGTGGGGGAGGACCGGTTCGACGCCAGCAGCGTTCTCGATATTCAATGGGCCGGCGGAAAAATACAAAAGGAGAATCTAGAGAGAGTCATTTTCGAAGGCGATGAGCGCGCCCTTAAGGATATCGAGATTCTAGCCGGCATCAATTACGGGGAAGATTCAATGGGCAAGGGTGTGCCACTGCCGAGGGAACTTAAATACTTAAAGTAAAACATTATGGTTTCTGCTGTTATAGTTGCGGCCGGTCGCGGCGTGAGGATGCAAAGCGACACTCGCAAGCAGTACCTTCAGGTTGCCGGTCGACCGGTTTTGGTGCATACACTGCTGAAATTCGATATTTGCTCTCTGATCGACCACATCTGTGTGGTTGTGCCGGACGACGATCTCGACTTCTGCCGCCACCAGCTGCTTGCCGGCGGGCAGATAAAAAAACCGATACAATTCGTTGCCGGCGGCCGGCACCGCCAGCAGTCGGTCTACAATGGTCTTAAATCCCTTAATGATAAAAAAGGACTAGTGGCCATTCACGACGGGGTGCGGCCCCTGATCGACCCACTGCTGATCACGGCCTGCATCCGGGCCGCCGAAACCAGCGGTGCCTGTGCACCCGGCATACCGGCCTATGACACCATCAAGCGGGTGAGCGGTGAGGGCACAATTGCGGGAACCGTTGAAAGAAAGGGTCTTTGGCTCATTCAAACCCCGCAGGTCTTTCGATACGCGGTCATCACCGAGGCCCATGACAGGGCCCTGCGCGACGGCTATGTCGGGACCGACGATGCCACCCTGGTCGAACGCCTCGGGTTCCCGGTCACCCTCATCAGCGGCAGCAAATCGAACATCAAGGTGACCACCGCCGAAGATCTGACGATGGCTGCGGCGCTGCTCCGAGCCGCAGGCGAGTGAAACCGGTATTATCTCCTTAGGGCCGCGGCAAGAAATAATTACATATCTTTTTAATATTTCAGGTTGAATCACCGACATCGGACACCGGCCGGACTGCCGGACCCGTTCAATCCGTTGGGCCCGATTCCGGTCTGCCCGCCAGTTGGTTGACACCGGGCAGTGCGATACTTAATTTACAGCCGTTAAATTGATAAAATTATTGTGATTTCAAGTATAAAACAGGGCACACGATCACCAGCACGAGGAGGATTTAATTTGGAACACACAGCCACGATGGACAGCCAGGCCGCGGCAGTCAACCAGGACCAATTCATGCGCCAGCTGAAACAAACCTTCGAAAATCTGCCGAACGAAATTCCGATCTATATGTTTGTCGATCGGGGTCGAGACGATATATTTTCTCAGACCAACCGCCAGATCGTTCGCGCCTTCAGAGAACTGACATCCAAGATCACCTTTCGCGAACATCCAATGGATCATGAGCTGGCGCGCAAGTGGGAAGTCGACCGTTCGCCGAGCCTTCTTATTGCTCCGGAACGCGTGAAAATCCGCTGGATAGGCGCCCCATTGGGAGAAGAAGGTCGTATTTTTCTCGAAACCCTCATCTTAGTCGGGTTGGGGAAAAGCAATTTGAATGATCAGACATTAAAAGTGCTGAAGAAGATCGATTCACCCCGACGGGTGAAGGTCTTCGTCAGCGCCACCTGTCCCTATTGTCCGCAGCAGGCCGTCAATGCCATCCGGGCCGCCATAGAAAGACCGGACATGGTTTCGGTCGAGATCGTCGACATCCAGTGTGCGCCGGATCTGGCCGATCAGTACGCCGCGCACAGCGTGCCTCAGACCTTTGCCAACGATATCCTCATCGGGCAGGGGGCTCAGAGCGAGGAGGTGTTTGCCCTTTCACTTCAAAAAATGGAACCTCAAACCATTTTTATTCCGGAAAGCGACGCCGAACTGGTCAAAAACGACGTGGTGATCGTCGGGGGCGGTCCGGCCGGTCTGGCTGCCGGTATCTACACCGAACGAAGTGGACTGCGGACAGCGGTGCTTGAACGCGATGCTCTCGGCGGTCAGGTGGCCACCACGCCGATTGTCGAAAACTATCCCGGCTTCGCGCAGGTCGGCGGCAAAACTCTGGTGGACATCATGGTAAGTCACGCCTTGCAGTACGTCCAGATTTACCCCGGAGAATCCGTGTTGGATATTCAACCTGGAGATCCTATCGTCGTACAGACCAGCCGCCGTAAGTTCGAAACGCGAGCGGTCCTGCTGGCCACCGGCGCCAAACACCGCCACTTGGGTGTTCCCGGAGAAGAGCGCCTGGCGGGCAGGGGTGTCAGCTACTGCAGCACTTGTGACGGGCCGCTTTTCCGGGAAAAGAAGGTCATCATGGTCGGCGGTGGAAACAGCGCCGTCACCGAAGCCCTGCACCTGTTTCACCTCGGAATAGATGTGACCCTTGTCCACCGGCGCGACAAACTCCGGGCCCAGGATTTCCTGGCCAAGCAACTCTTCGACAACAATATTCCGGTACTGTGGAACGCCGAGGTCAAGGAAATCCGCGGCAAAGAAAGGGTTGAAGAGGTGTTGCTGCTCGACAACCGGTCCGGAAAGGAAAGCATCTTCAAAACCAACGGCGTTTTTATCGCCATCGGCTACGAACCATCAGTCGAACTGGCCAAGAAAATCGGGGTTGAGTTGACCGAAGACGGCTTTATCAAACACGACGAAAGACATCGGACCAACATACACGGCATATACTCGGCCGGAGACGTGGAAGGGGGCTACAAGCAGATCGTGACGGCCTCCGGTCAAGGGTCGGCGGCTGCCATATCGATATTCGAAGATCTGATCAACCCGTACTGGAAGACCCAGGTCAACCTGGATACCGAGGATTACCTCAGCAAAAACTGATCGGCATCCTTCCAGGCCGGAAAACGTTGGCGGTAGTCATCGAGCCGGTCCCGCTCGAGCGACAGCGTGAAAATGCAAGGGGCGTGAGCACTGCGAAACAAAATGTTGCCGGCCGGATCGATGACAGAGGAATCGCCGCTGTGGTAAAGGCCGTTGCCGTCGGTGCCGATACGGTTGACGCCGATGACATAGGACTGGTTTTCAATGGCCCGCGCCTGCAGCAGGAGCTTCCAGTGCTCGGCTCTTCGCTGCGGCCAGTTGGCGACAAAAAGCGCCAGATCGTAAGTGCGGTTCGTGTTCCGGGTCCAGGCCGGAAACCGCAGATCGTAACAGACGAAGGGCCGGACCTTCCAGCCTTTCAACTCGACCAGAAGCGAAGCACTGCCGGCCGTGTAAACCTGATCCTCACCCGCGTAGCGAAAAAGGTGTTTTTTGTCATAGGTCGCCATCCCGCCGTCTGGGTCCGCCCAGCACAAGCGGTTGTAAAACCGTCCGTCATCGACGACAATGATGCTACCGGCCACCGTGGCTTCAGCGCGCCGGGCGGTTTCACGCAGCCAACCGACGGCTCGGCCGTTCATGTCTTCCGCTAAAGCGGCAGCGTTCATGCTGAAGCCGGTCGTAAACATCTCCGGCAGCACGATCAGGTCGGTGGCAACCTGCAGACTACCGATCAGACGATCGAAGCGATGCAGGTTGGCCTCTACGTCCTCCCAATCCAATTCGGTTTGAATCAGCGTCACCGTCAAATCCGGCATAAAATCTCCACAGCTTTTTTGAGGGTTTCATCCTTTTTGGCAAAGCAGAAGCGCAGCACCTGGTGATCGTCTCTGTCATGATAGAAGACCGACGGCGGTATGGCGGCGACGCCGTATTCCTTTGTCAACCGTCGGGCGAAAGCGATATCAGATTCGTTCGAGACGGCCGAATAATCGAGCATCTGAAAGTAGGTTCCGTGGCAGCTGAGCGGGCGGAGTCGGGAGCCCTTCAAAAAGGAGAGGAATGTGTCCCTTTTTTCCTGGTAAAAATTCGGCAGATCGCTGTAGATGTTCTTTTGCTGCATGAAATCGGCGTACGCCATCTGGATTGGTGTGGTCGAGGAGAATGTCAGAAACTGGTGAATCCGGCGAAACTCCTGCGTCAACGCGGCTGGCGCGATGCAGTAGCCGATCTTCCAGCCGGTGGCGTGATATGTTTTGCCGAAGGAACTGATGACAAAACTGCGCTCGGCCAGCTCCGGGTTGCGCAACAGGCTCTGGTGGCGCCTGCCGTCGAAGATGATGTGTTCGTAAACCTCATCGCTGACGATCAGAAGATCGCTGCCGCGCACGATTTCCGTCAACGCGGCTATATCCTTGGGCGTCAGAATCGTACCGGTCGGGTTGTGGGGCGAATTAAGGACCAATAAACGGGCCTCTTTTGCGGCATCGGCGACCGCGTTCCAGTCGATGCGGTATCCGGGAAACGACATTTTATGGTAGATCGGCCGCCCGCCGCTCAGCTCGATGACAGGGACGTAGGAGTCATACGCCGGTTCCAAAACGATCACCGCATCGCCCGGATGCACGACAGCCGTTATCGCCGCAAAAAGCGCTTCCGTGGCGCCCGAGGTCACGGTAATGTCCGTCTCGGGGTCGACCCGGGCTCCGTAGAGATCGAAGACCTTCTCGGCAATCCTCTCCCTCAAGAGCGCCACTCCCTGCATGGGGGCGTACTGATTATGGCCGGCGCGCATGTGTTTCTCCACCAGTTCCGTCAGCCCGGAAGGCACGTCGAAATCGGGAAACCCCTGAGAAAGATTGCAGGCGCCGTGTTCGTTGGCCAGTTGGGTCATGGCGGTAAAAATCGTCACGCCGACCTCGGGCAGCTTGGAGCGTAAGGGCATGGGGGGCCTCTCATTGGCGATGGTTTGTGTGGAGGTGCTGGGTTTGGCGCGGTTTTTTGATGTTGAGACATCAGCACCCTGCCGTGCTGGCAGTCTCCTCGCCGCGCGGCTGGATGCCGGAGCATACGCAGACCTTGTCGGCATGTCAAGCTGTCGGTTGACCGTTCGGCAACTTTCGGTGAAATAATAATTCTGCTGATTGCGCGGGGTGGTTGAACTTTTATCCCGCCACTCCATGACCGATATGCTTTTAACAGTTGATCGCTTTGTCCAACGGCTCTAAAGAAGATGGTCCGATAACGATACACGTCGACTTGACGCCGACCGATTGACACCATATGATCGCCATACGGTCAACCTGTGTAAGAAGGAGAATCCGTGCAAGCTGCGATCAGACCCAAGCTACTCGTCCTGATTGTCGTTCTTGTCTGCGTTGCGCTCGGTGTCGCTGCCTGTGGGGCGGCCGGACCGGCCGGCGGACTTCAGCTGGACAGGATCAAACTGCCACCGGGATTCAGTATCAGCCTCTATGCCGACGGCGTTCCCAATGCGCGATCGCTGACGCTGGGCGCTGCCGGCACGGTGTTTGTCGGCACCCGTCGGGAAGGGAAGGTCTACGCGGTGCTCGACCGCAACCGGGACAACCGGGCGGATGCGGTGCTGGTGATTGCCGAGGGTCTCGACTCGCCCAACGGGGTCGCCTTCCGCGACGGTGCCTTGTATGTCGCCGAAATAAACCGTGTCCTGCGCTTCGACGCCATCGAGGAGAGGCTGACGACGCCACCGGCCCCGGTGGTGGTGAACGACGGCTTCCCCGACGATGCACACCACGGATGGAAATATATCGCTTTCGGGCCGGACGGATGGCTTTATGTTCCCGTCGGGGCCCCCTGCAATGTCTGCGAGAGAGCGGACGACCGCTATGCCAGCATCATGCGGATGAGGCCCGACGGACAACAACTGGAGGTCTTCGCTCATGGCATCCGCAACTCGGTCGGCTTCGACTGGCATCCGCAAAGCCGGGTGCTCTGGTTCACGGACAACGGTCGGGACTGGATGGGCGACGATCAGCCGCCCGACACTCTGAATCGGGCACCCGAAAAAGGCTTGACCTTCGGCTTTCCCTACTGCCACGCCGGTGACATCCCGGATCCCGAGTTTGGAAACAAGCACCGCTGCACCGAATTTACGCCACCCGAAATCAAACTCGGTCCGCATGTAGCCGCCCTGGGTATGAAATTCTACGCGGCCGGCATGTTTCCGCCGCAGTACCGCAATTCCATCTTCATCGCCGAACACGGGTCCTGGAATCGCAGCGCACCGATCGGATACCGGGTGGCCCGGGTAACCTTGAACGGGAACCGGGCTGAGCGTTACGAGGTTTTTGCAGAGGGCTGGTTGCAGGGCGACACGGCTTGGGGGCGACCGGTGGACGTGATGGTCATGCCGGACGGCGCCCTGTTGGTGTCCGATGATCGGGCCGGTGCTATCTACCGCATTGCTTACAGTCCCTTATGAGCAGCAATTCTTTGTTCAAATGAGATTCCTGTAAATTACACCGGATAGCCGGTTCCAGGCCGGTATTATTGAGGACTGCTGCCGGATGAGGTGAGCATCTTATGCCGAAATCTCCTGATTATCAAGCGGCGCCCACAGCCGGTCGGTACCCCGAATGCCCGGTTGTCGCGGTGGGGGCGGTGGTATTCAGTGGGGAACGCGTTCTTCTGGTTCGCCGCGGACAACCGCCGTCCCACGATCTCTGGGCCATTCCGGGCGGCAAGGTCCGGCTCGGTGAAACCCTGCAGGCAGCCGCAGAACGGGAAATTCTGGAGGAAACCGGGCTAACCGTCAGAGCCCGCCAACCGGTTTACACCTTCGATCTCATCGAGCAGGACGCGCAGGGTCGCATCCGGTTTCACTACGTGATCGTGGATCTGATAGCAGATTATGTGGCCGGTACCATCAGCGCCGGCGACGATGCCCGTGAGGTCCGCTGGATCGGGCCCGACGAAATTCGGCGCTTGGAGGTGAGCCCCCAAACCATTGAACTCCTGCAGCGTAAATACGGTTTCGGCCGGCCGAGAGCGGATGGTTCACCCATTCCGATCATGTCCTGAGGAAATGCAGTGAAAAGCGCTCCGCCGATGCACCCTGATCGAATCAAATGGAATCGCAAGTACCGCAGCCACAGGGCGGCCTTTCGCGCCCACCCGTCTGACATCGTCTGCAATTTTTACCACCTGGCCTCCCATGGATGCGCTCTCGACATTGCGGCCGGCAACGGCCGCAATGCACTCTTTCTGGCGCAGAAGGGGTTTTCGGTGGACGCCCTGGACATCTCGGAGGCCGGGCTGAAGATAGCCGCCGGTCGGGACCCCAAGGTACGCACGGCTTGCGTCGATCTCGATGTATACGATCTCGTGCCGGGGCGCTACAGCCTGGTCCTCAATATCAGATACCTCAACCGCAGGCTCTTTCCCCAGATCTGCGAAGCCCTGACCGGGGGAGGGGTCCTTATCTTCGAAACCTACCTTAAACGCCCGAACTTCATTCCGCAGCGTCCGCATCGTGACGACCACCTTTTGAGAATCAACGAGCTGTTGCTCGGGTTTTTGAAACTGGAGGTCGTCTATTACAGCGAGACAACGGCCGCAGCCGTCGGTGAACCCTATCCAATGGCCTCGTTGGTGGCCATCAAGCGATAATGCCCGCTTTGCGCAAAAAGGTGGCGATATCGCCCCAGAAACGCTCAGCATCCGGCGGGCAGTCGTTGTGGCCGCAGTCGTACGCCAAGAGTGTCGCACGACGGGCGGCCTTTTGAAGCGTCGTGCCGTGATGAAAGGGAATGATGTCGTCGTAGCGGCCGTGAACGATGAGAACCGGGCCGCTGAATTCGCGCACGGCCGTCAGGTTGTCGAAAGGGTCGCGAACCATAAACCCGGGAACCAGGTATCGTGACGCCATGGTGCGGATACCGGTGAAGGTCGATGCCAGAATCAGGGCTGCCGCCGGTCTTACTGCAGCCAAGGCACAAACGGCACCGCCGCCGAGAGAACGGCCGTAGAAGACGATTTTCGAGGGGTCGACATCATGACGCGCCGCCAGCATGTCGTAGGCCGCAAGAAAGGCCGCGGTGATGCTTTTCTGAG
>JBATHN010000716.1:0-3653 GCA_049666885.1 Desulfobacterales bacterium | reverse complement strand
CGTCAAGTGAGCTCGCAGCCGTTCGCAGCATACAACCGACAAAGCAAAGCAAAGCACAGCACAGCACGCTATGATTATTTGATCGCATTGGCATTAGAAAAAATGCATATTTTAGATATGTTAAGCAACATCAATCCAATATTGAGAATTCTTCTCGTTATCGTTTTGACTGTGGCGGCAATTTTTATCGTCAAAGCCATCCGCCGGTTCAGCCAATATATGCTGACGGTGAAGATAGACAGTAAAGCAGCATCAGAAGAGATCCTGACCCGGAGATATCCCAGGCTTGCCACTATCATTACCATCCTGGTCAGTGCTGTAACGTTTACCATTTATTTTGTGGCCGTCGGTATGGTTCTGCGCGAATTTAAAATTTCGCTGACGGCTTATTTTGCCAGCGCAACGGTCATCGGATTAGCTGTCGGTTTTGGTCTGCAGGGATTTGTACAGGATCTGGTGATTGGTCTCACGCTGATTTTTTCGGATGCACTCAATATCGGGGAAATGGTTAAACTGGGCGATGAAATCGGCAAAATAGATAGCATCGGACTTAGATTCACCGTGCTGATTAACTTGCACGGTCAGCGAATTATAATCCCCAACAGAAATATTGCTACCATTAGCCAGTTTCGCGGCGGCTGCATCCGTGCCTACGTCGACATTCAATTGCCGCAGGAGATCGATGAAAAAAAGATGTTGCAAGCGATTCAGTCAATTTGCAAGGGCATGTACAACCAACACAGATCTATCATTCTGGCCATACCGGAAATCTTCGGGATCAAGGATGTAAAGGGTGGTCAATGGCGATATCTGCGTATCAAGGTCAAGCTTTGGCCGGGACAAATTAATATCATCGAAGAGACATTTAAAGAAAGAGTGGTCCAGGACCTCAAAAAATCCGATGCGGATTATGCCTCCTGGATGATCACTGTGACTTACAAAGTTGAATAAGCCAACCTGACCGCTATCTTTCTGGTCATGCGCTGGGAGTTTTTATGGGCAGACTCAAATCATACAGGGTTAATATTATGAGTCTGAACTATTTTTATAAGGAGGTAAAATCATGGCGAGATTTTTCAAGAAACGCGAAGAGATCAAAGGCCTGTCTCCGGGTTCATTGGTTTTTATCGGGACCCAAAAGGTAGAAAATATTCGACTTCGCGTGATTGATTACAATGAGGCTCGATTAAAGGAGGATGAGCTGAAAAATATTGCCGATGGAACTGAATTTAAACGCACAAAAACCGTCACTTGGATAAATGTAGACGGGCTCCACGATCTTTCATTGATGAAAGAAATTGGAAAGACATTCGATCTGCACCCGCTGTTGCTGGAAGATATACTGAATACCGGACAGCGACCCAAACTTGAGGAGTTCGACAATTGTCTTTTTATTGTTTTAAAAATGCTTCGTTATGACAAGGAAAAACAAGTAATTCTTGCCGAACAATTGAGTGTGGTGTTGGGCGATACATTTCTGCTGACCTTTCAGGAACAGCCAGGAGACGTATTTGAACCTGTCAGGGAACGCATTAGAAAACAAAAAAGCAGAATAAGGGCATCAGGTATAGATTATCTGGCCTATGCTTTAATGGATACCGTCGTTGACAATTATATTTTTATCATTGAAAGGTTGGGCGAGAAAATCGAAGATATTGAAGAAGAAGTTCTGGATAACGCAGCCCCAAGGGTGATGGAAAAAATCAATACATTTAAGCGTGAAATGAATTATTTAAGAAAGTCCATCAGGCCGGCCAGGGAAGCCATAATACAGCTGTCAAAATTGGATTCCGAACTTATTCGGGATACGACGATTCCCTTTTTAAAAGACCTGCAAGATTTGATTACTCACGCTGCAGAGGCCATTGATACTTACCGGGAGATGCTTTCGGATCAATTGAACTTGTACAATTCAGTCATCAGCAATCGAATGAATGACATTATGAAGGTATTGACGATTTTTGCCGCCATATTTATTCCACTTACTTTTATTGCAGGCATTTATGGTACAAATTTTGAGTATTTGCCCGAGCTGAAATTTAAATACAGCTATTTCTTTTTTTGGGGCGTAATGCTTGCCGTCGCAGCTGCGATGTTAATATTTTTTAGAAAAAAGAAGTGGCTATGAATTTTAAACGCGGCATATCGATAATGAATCCTAAATTGCGCAACATATTGGGTCCCGCCCTCAGCCTGGTTCTTTTTACGGCTGCCGCCTGGTTGCTGCACAATGAATTGAAAACCTATCGTCTCGGCGATATTCTGCACGCTTTGGAAGCAATTTCCGGAGCCCATCTGTGGGCGGCCGCCGGGCTGACCCTATTGAGCTACGCGGTGATGACGGGCTACGATGTGCTCGCCATGCGTTACATCCAGTATCTTCTGCCTTATTCGAAAATTGGTCTGGCCTCCTTTATCGGTTATGCGTTCAGCAACAATATCGGAATGTCCATGATTGCCGGGGCTTCCGTGCGGTATCGTCTGTATTCCGCCTGGGGACTGTCGGCCCTGCAAATTACCCAGGTGGTCGCGTTCTGCACCCTGACGCTGTGGCTCGGATTTTTTACCCTGGGGGGTGTTGTATTTCTGATCGAACCCCTGACGATTCCGGCGGCAATCCATCTGCCGCTGGCTTCCCTGCGCGCGGTCGGAATCGTCATGCTGGCCGTTGTATTGGCCTATGTGATTGCAGCGACTGTCAGAAAAACCGCCATCACGATTCGCGGATGGGAAATTCAGCTTCCTTCCCAGCGTCTGTTCGTTTCTCAGCTCATCATTGCGGCGCTGGACTGGATGCTGGCAAGCCTCGTTTTATTTGTGTTGCTGGCCCCGGGCACCGCGATGTCCTATCCGGAATTTCTAGCCGTCTTCCTGCTGGCCCAACTGGCCGGACTTCTCAGTCAAGTCCCGGGGGGACTGGGCGTGTTCGAAACGGCTATCGTGCTGATGCTCTCTGTCAGGTTGCCGGCGAATCAGATTTTCGGGGCTTTGCTGGGCTATCGTGCGCTGTATTACTGGCTGCCGCTGGGAATAGCCGCACTTTTACTCGGGTTGCAGGAGATCCTCCGCAAACGGAAACAATTGGGTGTCTTTGGTCGACTCTTTGAACGCTGGGTGTCTCCGATGGTGCCTCAGGTGTTTGCTTTTGCGGCCTTTATCGGGGGTGCCATTTTACTGTTTTCCGGCACTACGCCGGTCGTTACGCAGCGCATCGCTTTTTTAAAAGAGCTGGTTCCCCTGCCCTTTTTGGAGCTTTCGCACTTTATCGGCAGTGTTGCCGGTATGGGCTTGCTGCTGTTGGGCCGGGGCTTACAGCGTCGACTAGATGCCGCCTATCATTTGACCGTCGGGTTGTTGATTACCGGCATCGCAGCTTCCCTGGTCAAAGGCTTCGATTACGAAGAGGCCATCGCTCTGCTTCTGATCTTGGTGGCTATCTGGCCGACGCGCCGGCATTTCTATCGCAAGGCCTCATTGTTCAGCCAGCGGTTTAACGCCGGGTGGACTGCGGCCATCCTCATTATTTTGGGCGGCTCTGTCTGGCTCGGTTTTTATTCCTATCGCCACGTAGAGTACGCCGACAGTCTGTGGTGGCGTTTTACCTTTAGCGATGATGCCTCTCGATTTTTGCGGGCCACCGTTGGTGTCGTCGT
>JBATHN010000715.1:0-2813 GCA_049666885.1 Desulfobacterales bacterium | reverse complement strand
AGGACATGGAGAGCATTCAGATTCCGCAGCTTTTTCCTTTCAGTACCGATACCATGACCGCCATGGCGTATCTGAACGGCCCCAAGATTACCGATGCACCCCTGAATCAGGCGCAGCGCGAACGTTGCGCCGCCGTCCTGTTCGAGGCCCTTGTTTGCAGGCCTCTTTTTTCCCGGAGTGAACCGAGCCTGTTTCATGGCGATCCGCATGCCGGCAATATTCTGGCCGTCAGCGACCACGCATCGGGTCGCCTTCGGATCGGCCTCTTGGATTGGAGCCTGGCCGGCCGGCTGACCAAGCGCGACCGGGTCAAAACCGCACAATTGATTCAAGCCGTGTTAAAAAAAGACCTGAGCGGTATCCGCCGTTCCGTCAAAGCCTTGGCTATTGGCGCTTCCATGGACAGCCCCCTGCAGCGGCAGAAGTTTCGCAGCCTGGTCCTGCGCATGGTGCGATCCTCCGAGTTTGACCGCCTGACCCTGATCAAAAGAGCTTTCAAGCTCCTGGAACAACTCACGTTTGAAGGATTTCTCTTTCCGGCCGATCTCATGCTCTTTCGAAAAGCAATCTTCACCCTTGAAGGGGTGCTTTTTGATCTGTGGCCCTCATTCGATATGGACGCCGCTGTCACGCAATACCTGACGACCCTTGTGACCCAGGAGATCCCCACGCGTTTCGGAAACCTGTTCTTTCCGCTGGCGGACAGACCTGAAAACTACCCAAGCCTGATCTCCAATATCGAGCTTCAATCCCTCGTCATTCACCAATATGTTGCCGCCATAAGGTCTGGCACCCAGTCATTTTCCGGGTATCTTGCGGGATGGAGTCGGATGTTCGGCATGCCCTTTTGGCCGGCGCTGGCCCCCATTCCTTTGTCGGACGACAATAAAAAATAACCCCGGGGCTTGGTGTCAAAGAATTGTGCACGGTTAAGATGCCCGAGCTTTTTATTGGGTGTCGCAGCACTCAACCCAACCGACTCGCTACTCGGTCGGCGTCAACTCTTCAGATAAACTCGCGGAACCCGGGCGGTTATGGCGGAGGTAATTTCGTAGTTGATGGTGTCCAATAGGCCGGCGAGTTCATCGGCGGTGATCGCTTCGTTCGCCTGGCGGCCGAGGATTACCACCTCGTCCTCCACGGCGACACCGGGAATGTGACCCACGTCGATCATGGTCAAATCCATGCAGACCCGGCCGACGATCGGCGCCTTTTGACCGCGGACCAGCATATGACCCCGGTTGGACAACCGCCGGTTGAATCCGTCGGCGTAGCCGACGGGCACCGTGGCGATGGTGGTCGGCGCTTGGGTTGTGTGGGTCATGCCGTAGCTGACGGGAAACCCGGCGGGAACCTTTTTCAGATGGGCTATCCGGGCCTTCAGGGTCATGGCGGGCGTGAGATCGATCCTGCTCTTGTCGACCTCCTCGGAAGGGTACAGCCCGTAAAGGGATACGCCGGCCCGGACCATGTCCAGGTGCGTGTGGGGCATGTCGATGATGGCGCCGCTGTTGGCGGCGTGCCGGAGCTCGAATTCGAGACCGGAGCGCTTCAATTGGCCGAGAAACGCCATGAACGTGTCGAATTGTTGTTCCGCAAAGTGCTTGTCGGCACTGTCTGAACTGGCAAAATGGGTAAAAATCCCTTCCAGTGTCAATTCGTTCAGGTCGGCAATTTCGAGCACCTCCCGAACGGCGTGATCCGAGACGGCCATCCCTGGTTCGACATACCGGCGGGAATCCGGCAGGATACCCAGCCGGCCCATGCCGGTGTCGATCTTCAAATGGACTCTGAGGCGCCCGCCGCTTTTCCCGATCCGTTCGGCATAGGCCCTGGCGGTTTCAGGCGCATAAACGGTTTGGATGAGATCGTGTCGGACGAGGGCTTCGACATTGGAGGGCGGCGTGTAGCCGAAGATCAGAACCGGCGCATCGATACCGGCATCCCGCAACGCAAGGGCCTCGGGCATCCGTGCCACCCCCAGGGCGTCGGCGCCACTCTCCAAGGCCTGGCGGGCAACCTCCACCAGCCCGTGCCCGTAGGCGTTGGCCTTGACCGCCACCAGCAGGAGCGCTTCGGGCCGGGTGACCCGCCGCAGCTCGCTGACATTGGCGGCAACGGCGTCCAGATCGATTTCAGCCCAGATGAGAGGAGTCTCTGCCATAAGTCGAATTTCCGGTCGAACGTTTCAAGTGTTTAGTTGTCGGTGCCGCTGGATGGAAACGCGCGAAGGCGCAGGTCTGGTCGGCATGGGTGGTGGCCGTATTCTCGAATCCGCTGCCGACCCCGGCATCTTTTTCCACCATATCGGTTGGGCCCGTTTAGCCGGTTAACCCGGTTGCATAATCGAGTGCAGGAACGGACTAAATGGTCCAATGAGCCAACTGACTCAACCGTCTTACGGGCTAATCCGGCTCAACCGGCCGCTCCAGGCGGCCTAAAGCATTTCGACGGCACAGGCCATCGACACCCCTCCGCCGCCACACAGGGTTGCCAGACCGAGACTTTTGCCGCGCTGCTGCAGGGCATGTATCAAGGTCACCATGATCCTGGCACCGGTCGCTCCGACCGGGTGGCCCAGACCGATACCCGAGCCGTTGACGTTGGTGATCTCGCGCTTCAAGCCGAGTTCCCGTTCACAAGCGATGTACTGGGCGGCAAAGGCCTCATTGACCTCCACCAGTTCGAAATCCGAGATCTTCAGACCGCTCCGGCGAAGCAGATCCTTTACGGCCGCTACGGGAGAAAGCCCCATGACCGACGGGTGGCAAGCACCCCGTCCCACGGCCCGGATCTTGGCCAGGGGCCGAAGG
>JBATHN010000714.1:0-2457 GCA_049666885.1 Desulfobacterales bacterium | reverse complement strand
GGGGCAGGAGTTCAACTGTGATATGGACAAAATATTGTGGCACCGCCGCGAAAGCAGGCGGTAACAGAGAAAACAAATATTGCCCTGTAGTCACGGAAGTCTCCTGTCTACTCGAAACCAGGCCCGTTTTCAAATAAGGGTTTCGAGTTTTTTCCTAAAGTTGTGCCTTTCATGCGGTATCGGCATTGGGTCCGGTCTGAGACCCCGTAAGCGACTCAGACAGTCAGCCGCTTTTCGCAACCGTTAATCCGGGCTCCCGCGCGTCATTTTCATGCAACGTGGTGGCCCAAAGGACGTGTCATTTTGTTCACGTTATTGAGATTGCGATCCTAAAAATATACAGAAGGGAAACAAGATGCCGAGCGCGGACCCGGTGACCACTTTCGACGAATACCAGCTCAGGGCTCGCGGGCGCCTTTCGACCGCCCGGGAAACCATCAGAGTTTACCGGGACATGGCCGGCGCGGCCCCCCATTGGAGTCCGGCACATGTCCTGCAGGCGGAATGCCGGGCGGCGATCGACCTGCTCGACAAAATGACAGAGAGATTGGACCGCAAGCTGGTCGTCACTCTGATCGGACCCAGTGGGGCCGGCAAATCGACCCTCTTGAACGCCCTGTCCGGTGACGACAGACTCTCGCGGGCCGGCGACGACCGGCCGACGACCAAAGAAGTGGTCGTTTTTTGCCGGTCCCGATCCGATGCCGACCTCCTGCTCTCAGGCCTCGCGCCCGATGCGGTTTCCGTGGCCCTGCGACCGGATGCCGCCGGGCTGGAGCACGTCATTCTGGTGGACACCCCCGACATGGACAGCATGGAAAGCGAAAAGTTTCACCCAGTCCTGGAGAAAACCCTTGCGCTGACCGATGTGCTGGTGTGTGTGCTGAACGCCGAAAACCCGAAACGCCGCGACACGATCGTTTTTCTGAAGCGTTTCGTCGAGCTCTTCCCCGGCAGTGCGCTATACGTGGTGCTGAACCGCTGCGATCGCCTTCCGGAAGACGAACTGAAGGCCACCATTTTGCCGGATCTCCGGAACCATCTCGAGGCTTCCTGGCAAAGAGAGGTCGACCGCATTTTCTGCATCAGCGCCCGCAGCCACCTCAATGACCCCCGCTGGCCCGAGGATGAAAAACCGTTCCACGACTTCGACCAGTACCCGCAGCTGCGGGACCTGATCTACGGAACCCTGAACCGGGGCGGTCGCTCTGTCGATACCCGCGTGGAGCGGGCCGATCACCTGGTGGAGCTGGTCCGACGGTCTGTCCGCTCCAATGTTGCGGCGGTGAAGGACCGGCTGATCGGCCTGCGCAAGGACATCCTTACCTTGGAGCAAAAGGCGACGACGGCTGCCACGGCCGCCTTCAAAGAGAGCGGCACACAGATGCTGACCGGCATTCAGGCCATGTTCTACCAGAATCTTGCCGGGCGGTGGTGGGGCCCGGTCGGATGGCTGGTAGCCCTCTGGGCCCGGTTTCTCATGGCCGGCGCCGGAGTGGTGGCCACGCTGCGCTTCGGCAACCCGGTGCTTCAACTCTGGGGGCTCGTCTCCTCCCTGGTGCGCTACCGTAAAACCCGCAGTGCGGTCGAAGAGGCCGCTACCGGTGGAGAAATGGCGCCGGTGATGCTAAAGTACCGTTTCACGCTCCAGCAGGCCTGGCCAGATATCGCCGATAAATTGATTGCCCTGGGGTTCAACAGTGGGGTACGGGACGCCGCCGCCGTCCTACCGGACGAAAAGGCGCTGCAACAGCACCTGTCGGCTTCATGGAAATCCAAAATGGAGGCGGTGATGGAGCAAAGGGCCGCTTCCGTATCGGGCTTTTTTCTGCAGCTGGTTTTCAACCTGCCGACCCTGGCGGTCATGGGACTCTTTGCCTTTCAGAGCGTCAAGAATTTTCTTTTGCAGTCGACCCTTTCATCCGGATACTTTTTGCACGCAGCGGTCAGTGTCCTGATGGTGTGGCTGCTCTCCTTCGTTCTATTTCAAGTCATCGTACGGTTCGCCAGCGGCCGGAACCTGCTCGACAAGACTTTCAGGCGGTTGGTCGACGGGGTCGACCCCGACGGCAGTGAACTGCTGAGTCGCTCGATCGTGACAGAAATCGACGCCGTTCTGCGGCTGAGTGACGTTTAGCGGATCAACCTTTAAGCGGAGAATAATAAGAGAGAAAATTGGGCGCCGTGGTCTTTTTTACGGCCGGTGTTTCTCGGTGCCGGTTTCCATGAAAATAACACCTGGCTATATAAGGTTTTGCGACCTTTTTTTCCAGCACACGGGGTCATTTGGAATTTATTTGTATTTTGGTGCTTGTATTTTGGTATTTGGCATAATCAACGGGGTTTGAAATCGTAACCGGCTTGGGCGAGGGCCGTCCCGATCTCTTTGACATGGCCCGGGCCGCGGGTTTCGAGTTCCAGTTCGACGTGGGTCACATATAGGGGAATGCCCCTTAC
>JBATHN010000713.1:0-12434 GCA_049666885.1 Desulfobacterales bacterium | reverse complement strand
TAGCGTCCGGGAACGGGGTTTCAGTCGGGCGCTCCCACAGAGAAAAAATTCGGTGGCTAATTGCGTTTTAGCGGTTGAGGCAAGAAAGAGGAGCTTTTAGGTCGATGTGGCGCAGGCTCAACAGGGGGTGCCGGACCGCAACTGCCTGGTAAATATATAAACTAAACATATCACTCTGTCAACGGAGGCGGCTGCAGCGGAAGACTATCAGCGAGTTAGGCATGCGCCTGTTACAACTTGCACGGCAACTGTCTCTGTCTGTTACCGCAATCAGTCAGACCGTGGAACGCGGTAAACGCGCCGCCTCTGAGGAAACAAATCATTTAATAACGCAAAACTTTAAAATATGAGAGCGTCCCCAAGATTCCGATCACATTGTGTAGGACGCCGGGAGCGTCTATGCGCGATTGGCTGGGCATGGAAATACTATACCAGTTTGTTGAAAAATACACAAATTGATAAATTAAGGTCCCTTATGTCCCTCAGATCTTGGGGTTGAGTCTTTTATCCAATTGGATCGTTTTTGTAGGCCATATTACTTATTACCCACATGGAGTCAGCATCCACTGGGTCTGTTACCAAGGAAACGCTTGAATTCACGGCTGAACCGCGCTGCACTCTCGAAGCAGTTTAAATCTTTAGCACAATTTTCCCAACATGCCGCTTTTCCAGGAAAAGGCTTTGTGCTTCACGGATTTCTTCTAAGGCAAACGACCGATAAACAACAGGTGTGATAAAGCCCGCCTCGATGCACTTGATCAGGTTGGGGAACACTTCAGGCTCAAGAACGGTACATCCAAACAGGCTAAGATCTTTCAGATAAAGCGTACGAACGTCCAGTTCCACCAGGGGACCGGCGATAGCCCCCGCTACCGCATAACGACCGCCGGGACGTAAAACGTATAGGTACTGCGGCCACTTGTCACCAGCCACGAGGTCGATCACGACATCTACACTGTTTGCGCCGGGTGTCGTGATCAGATCTGTTTCTCTTGAAATCGTCTCGTCGGCACCAAGTTGGCACAGCGCCTTCGATTTAGCTGGGGTAGTTACTGCCCAAACCTTGGCACCACGGGCTTTGGCCAATTGAACAGCGGCGGACCCTACACCACCTGAAGCGCCAGTCACCAAAACGCGTTCGCCCGCTTTAACATTGGACCTCGTCAGCATGTTTTCAGCCGTGGAATAGGAACAGGGGAAAGAGGCCAGATCAACATCGGAAAAGTCGCTGTCGATCTTGTAGGCATGCCGGGCGGCCACAACCGTGAATTCGGCAAAGCCGCCGTCACACTCGGAACCGAAGAACCATGGTTGGTCGAGTTCCCTGCCGTTTGCCTCTCGCAAACAAGGTTCGATCAAAATCCGCTCACCAATTCTGTTAGCGTCTACTTCTCCCCCCACAGCAACGATATGACCGCACACATCGATTCCCTGAATTCGCGGGAATGTGAGCGGTTGCCCCGACCAACTGGCATCTTCACTGGCACCCTCATTTTTGGAATACCAGGCGATTCGTGTATTGATATCCGTATTGTTGACACCCGCAGCTGCAACGCGCACCAGCACATCCTTCGGTCCGGGCAAGGGCACCGGTATATCTACACGGATTTCCAGTTTGTCCATATCACCATGACCGGTCAACCACACACCACGCATCTTTGAGGGTAAATCATTCATCGCCTGACACATCTGTTCCTCCTTATCAGTCCACACCCAGTGCTTTGAGAAATTTGCGAACGAAGATGTAAACCCTCCATATGGGCTGACTTGGAAAGAACGATTTCAAAACTATGCTTGCTGATTTCACTATCACTTCAGGGTATTGTGAATTCTCATTGTAAATCAGGAAATTGGGATAGCGGTGGTAGGCGCGCTTAGCGATCCATTTAATGGTTTTAATGTCAAGCGCTTTTGGCTCAAAGTGCACTGGGCGCAGGAAGTTGTCGCTGATCCTATCTCGGCTCGTTGACTGTATGGTCATGGCAAGCGGTGCGCCCTTGTAAACACGAATGCCGATCCCGATGACCACAAGATCCCACGGTGACGCCGCCTTGCCTACGGTCTCAAGCGTCTCATTGAGCGTATCCACAGTTTCACCCGGCGCGCCCAGAAGTAAAAACCAAGAGGTTGGTATGTTTGCCTGGCGCAACAGCTTTCCGGCCGTCAAGACATCCTCTTTACAAAAGTTCTTTCCTAGGCTTTGTAACGTCTGGTTGCAGCCGGATTCGGCTCCTAAATCAACATCCTGAAAACCGACCTGTTTCATCAGCTTCACCAGTTCTTCATCAACCGCCCCCGGGTTAAGGCCCAACGCCCGGCAGTGTAATTTCAAACCTTTGGCTGCCACGGCCCGCAAAACCGCCTTCGTATGCTCGAGCGGGATGTTGAATGTACTGTCAGTGAATTCGATGTGGCGAATGCCGGTCTCATTTACCAGTGTCTCCACTTCTTTTGCTACAGTGAGCGGATCTTTAAGGCGGTATACTCTGCCTTCAAGACGGTTGTAGGTGCAGTAAACGCATCTCAGAGCACAGCCGCGTTTGGTCTGGATCTGAAGCGGTGAGTTATATTTACGGTAGCGCCTTACATCGAGGTAACGGTCGAATTTTATCAATGGCAATGCATTTAAATCGTCAACCGGCAAAGGCGGGTTTTCTTCGACTATCATGCCATTCTGTCTAAGGATTAAACCGCCCAGACCATTCAGGGGCAGATTCTCTTCCAGCCTTGCAGACAATTCAACGATGGTCCGCTCACCATCGCCTTGGATAGCCAGTGGAAGGTCAAAAAAATGCAGCATTTCCGCGCCGCTGATGCCAACCGCGGAACCACCGATCACGACCGGGCCTTCAAATGTTGACTTCAGTGGATTGATCACTTCGGCTTTTATCTGGTCTAGCAAAAAAATGGTATTGTAACCGGAAGCGTTGTCAATGTTACGGATGCTGACGCCGACCAATTCAGGCGTATACCTACTGAGCGCGAGGCGGATTTCTCGATCAGGATCTTTTGAAAAACATAGATCCAAAAAAGAAACGCCATGGCCCGCTGTCTCCAGAGCCGCGGCAACTGAGCACAGACCGAAAGGAATCACTGGCCAGGGATGCTTGAGTCGGTTGGAGTTGACCAGCAGTATATTCATCACGGACTTCTCTCCGAATTAGCCAAAACCAGTGAGACCAAAAAACCAGGCTGCTTGAAGGCTTCGAGAAAATATGACGCGTACTCGAAATTGGGGGTACCCCGGGATAGAAGGCCTTTCCCATGAGATTGGTGTTTCGAGGCACGTGAAGTATTAGATATTGAACCGGCTCTACTTTTTGTCGACAACACTTTTTATGTCGAGCTTAAGTTATTCCTTCATGCATCTAAGCTTAGCAAGATCCTCTGCATAACCGTAAAGATGGAGGCCTTTGCTTTCTACTATCATTTCTCCGTCACCGACGCCAACTTCTCCGGCCATGTATTCTTTGAGAAACTGGATTCCGGCAAGATTTGCAGGCATTCCGCCCCATAGGTCCCAGGAGCGAAAATAAACGAAAAAGTTGAGTTTGCCGTCCTGTATGCGCGTATCGATCGACCGCAGGCATGGTGGGTCCAATAGCGTGAGATCAGAGGGATGGCCTACCTGCATGACCATTTGGTTGTTTCGATGGCCGTATCGCTTATATGTGTCTATGATCCATTCAATTTGATTTAAATACAGCTGTCCATTTTCCTCAAATATGATCTTTCCGTCAACATCCCTTTTATCAATTATTTCTTTTTCCCCCTTGTCCCACCAGAGCCTCTTATCGCCTGTAATGGGTGCCTTTGTGAGCCTCTCTCCATATGTATAAGACTCGTCCGGCTCTTTATGGCCTGTCATAATGTATTCTATGTAGCTCCGTTGATAGTTTTTACCCCCTAAAATGTACTCTTCTTCTACGGGATTCGGAATGCCGCAGGAAGCGGGAATGTCGGGCAGCAACGGTTGTGTTCCAGGAAACTTTATGTGTCCTATGAAATAGTCGTATTCGAGCCTTTCCTGACCAGAATAAGAACCTCTATCTATTTTAAATTTCCTTCCATTTTCAATTATCTGGTAAACTGCCTGGAACCATAGGTCCGGTAGGTCACGGGCTTCAATGAATTGGATTTTCATAAAAATATTCCCCTTATTAGAAATCAATATTCTTGGGTGTCCGTGGGAAGGGAATGACATCGCGGATATTGCCGATGCCGGTAACCAGCATCAGCAATCGTTCGAAACCAAGACCGAATCCGCTATGTTCAACCGACCCGTAGCGGCGCGAATCGAGATACCACCAGTAGGGTTCTTGCGGCATTCCTATCTCTTGCATTCGTGATTCGAGAACCGACAGGCGTTCTTCACGCTGGCTGCCACCAATAATTTCGCCGATGCTCGGCAGCAGAACGTCCATGGCGGCGACAGTGCGGCCGTCATCGTTCAAGCGCATGTAAAACGGTTTGATTTCCTTTGGGTAATCATGGACGATGACCGGTTTTTTGAAGTGTTCTTCGGTGAGATAGCGTTCGTGTTCGGACTGAAGGTCTTTACCGGCGGCAACCGCGTACTCGAATTTCCGGTTCGACCGGCTCAGCAGTTCGACCGCATCGGCATACGGCAACCGCACGAAATCAGAGGTCGCGATGGCATCGAGTGTCGACAGCAGGGATTTGTCGACGAAACGGGCAAAAAGTTCCAGGTCTTCTCGGCACTCTTGCAGGACAAAGGTGATTAGGTATTTAACAAGCTCCTCGCCGAGGTCCATGTTGCCCTGAAGATCACAGAAGGCCATTTCCGGCTCGATCATCCAGAACTCGGCCGCATGACGACGGGTGTTCGAGTTTTCGGCCCGAAAAGTAGGTCCGAAGGTATAGACGTCGCCCAGCGCCAGCGCAAACATCTCGGCGGCCAACTGGCCGGAGACCGTCAGGTTGGCTTCTTTGCCAAAAAAGTCCTGGTCGTAGTCGGCTTGGCCGTTTTTCAACGGAATGCGATTCAGATCGAGTGCCGTCACGTGGAAGAGTTCACCGGCGCCTTCACAGTCTGATGCGGTGATGACCGGTGAGTGGATGTACGTGAAACCGCGATCTTTGAAAAATGTGTGAACGGCAAAAGAGAGATCGGACCGAATTCGGAATGCGGCGCCGTACTTGTTGGTTCTCGGTCTCAAATGCGCGATGGACCTCAAAAATTCGTCGCTGTGCCGCTTTTTCTGCAGCGGATAGCTGTCGGGAGCACCGCTGATGACCTCGATCTCTTGGGCCTGTATCTCCCAACTCTGACCGCTTCCGCTCGAGGCCACCAGTTTACCGCTGACCGCCAGGGCCGATCCGGTCAAGAGTTGTTTGATATCGGCGTAATTTTCCAGTTTTTCATCGGCGATGACCTGGATGTTGCGCAGACAGGATCCGTCATTGACTTCCAGGAAGGAAAAACCCTTGGAATCCCGCCGGGTGCGCAGCCAGCCCTTAATCAAGACACTGTCGACCGATTTTTGAGAAGCCAGAAGATGGACGATTTTCGTTCGTTTCATGGAAATATGTCCCGCCTGATCGTTTGCACCGCTGAAGATATCTTTAACAGCGTGCCATCGTTTATGCCCATCCGCGATCTTTTTTAGGCACTGTTGAGTGTCCAATTCATAAATGAGGATTTTTTTCGCTGGGCATGGCCGCACAAGGGTTTGCGGCGAGGCGTACTTTATGTACGCCGCAGCCGGAAACCCGCGGAAAACGCCGCCCAGCGGGAAAAAGACCATTTATGTCTAGCTATAATTCAATGGTGATGTAATATCCTTGATCTCCGCGTTGCAGCAATACGATGATTGATTTCTTGTGACGGTACTTGACGATGGCCTCATCGAAATCTTTGCTGTCATTGATCGGCACCTCATTGATCCGCCGAATGACGTCGCCACTTTTGGCACCGATTTGCGCCAGATAGCTCTGCGGGTTGAGTTCGGAGATCAACGCACCCGAGTCCGCAGCGATGTTAAAACGGACCCGGCTGCCGGGGGTCAAGTCCTCGGTCCGGATTCCCAGGAGACGGTAGCCGAGCGCAGAGGCCTTGTCCATGGGAAATTGACTGGCTACAACGGATAGGGTCAGCGACTCAGCGCTGCGCCGGAGCTTTAGATTCAGTTTGTCTCCAACGGAATAATTCCGCATGGTACTCTGAAAATCATCCTCTGAGTCGATTTTGCGGTTATCGAGGGCCAAGAGGATGTCCCCCTCACGGGCACCGGCCTTGGCAGCCGGGCTGCCAGTTTCGACCATTTTGACCAAAACGCCGGATTTATCGGGAACGTTCAGATACCGGGCCAGGCCGGTATCGATGTTCTGAACAATAATCCCGATCCATGGCTCGATGACCTCACCGTGAGCGATAAGGTCGGAAATGATTTTTCGGGTTTTGCTGATCGGAATCGCAAATCCGATTCCCTGGGCTTTGGCATAAATGGCGGTGTTGATACCGATCAGTTCACCGTTGATGTTGAGCAGTGGTCCGCCGCTGTTGCCGGGATTAATGGAAGCATCGATTTGAATAAATTCGTGGAAAACGCGATCGTCTGTGCGAATACTCCTGTCGAGGGCGCTGATCACGCCGGTGGTTACGGTGTGAGAAAATCCGAAGGGGTTACCGATGGCGATGACGGTTTCACCGATCATCAAATCGTCGCTGCTGCCCATTTTGACCTCCGGCAGCACCGCTTTCGATTGGATGCGCAGGACTGCCAGGTCGAAATCGGGGTCGGCACCGACAATTTCGGCCTCGAACTCTCTTTCGTCCTGAAGGGTCGCTTTGATCGTTCCGGCATTGGCGATCACATGAGCATTGGTGATGATAAGACCGCGTTTTCCGTCGAGGATTACCCCTGAGCCCAAGGTGCTTCTTTCGGGTTGACGCTCGAGATAGGGATCGAAAAAGTCCTTGAAAAAAGAGTCAAAAAACGGATTAAGACCAAAACCCGAAAAGGGTCCGGATCGCTTGCGGGCGGATATGACAGAACTTATGTTAACCACTGCCGGGCTCACCGCGCGCACGGCCCTTACGACGGGACCTTCACGATCATAAGCGACGCATGGGCTCACTGCATGCAAACAACCGAGCCAAAATGACATGATCATTCCAAAAAGAAATACGGTTATTCCTCGGTGGTTGCCTCGCATTGTCAACTCCGGCGTATGAAGGTGGTATTTGCATCGCTGAAGGGACGACGTTTCGAATTTGGACCGAACATGTTTACCTTTCTGAATCGGTTTACGACAAATGGCAGCCTAAAGATTCACTCAAAAATACCGTCACATTTTGGACGCCGATACATCTCGTCCGGCTGTCGGTGAGGAAACTCGGAAAATCCAAATATGCCGTTTTTTCGCGCTTTGCCGGACGGGCGTTTCAACGCCCAAAATCATAAACTTATTTTTTTTCGTAAAACCCAAGAGTGCAAACCATCGATCCCTACCGCAGTTACCGGTAAGCCAGGAGAATTTATTATCATGACTGAACCATCCATTCAAGATGTCTTAGCCGGGATCGAGCAACCCAGCCGATACCTGGGGATCGAGACCAATGCCGTCCACAAGGACCACAGCCGAGTCGACCTGCATGCCGTCCTGGCTTTTCCCGATCTTTATGACATTGGCACGTCCCATTTCGGGATGCAGATACTCTATCACATTCTTAACCAGAGACCCGATACCGTTGCTGAAAGGGTTTTTGCCCCGGGCGTCGACATGGAAGCTCGCCTCAGGACTCTGGGCCGTCCGCTAACGAGCCTGGAGTCGGGGATACCCCTGCGGGATTTCGATATTATCGGTTTCAGTCTGCTCTATGAACTGAATTATACCAACATCCTGACGATGCTCGATCTGTCAAACATAGCGTTTCTGGCTGCCGAACGCCGGGAAGGTGACCCGATAGTCATTGCCGGTGGCCCATGCACCTGCAACCCGGAACCGGTGGCCGATTTTTTTGATGCGATGCTCATCGGAGACGGCGAAGCCGCAATTGTCGCCATGGCCGAGAAATGGCTGGCTTGGAATAAGAGCGGTAGAAAGTCTCGGCAGGATCTCCTTCACCAATGGTCCGAAATTGAGGGCGTGTATATACCGTCTTTTTTCACAGCGGTTTATGACGCTAAAGGCCTTCAGCATCTCGAACCGAAGGTCACTAATTACAAGCGCATCAAACGAGCGGTTGTCGAGGATTTGGATCATACGGCCTTTCCGACTCAACCGGTCATCCCCTTCGGTCGGCCGATCCATGATCGACTTCGCCTCGAGGTGGCCCGCGGATGCACCCGTGGGTGTCGATTCTGTCAGGCCGGGATGATATACCGTCCGGTACGGGAGCGTTCCGTACAGACACTTATAGATCAAACGGATCGCGCGCTCTGGCGCACAGGTTATGAAGACCTGTCGTTGTTGTCGTTGAGCACCGGCGACTACAGCTGTATCGAATCACTGATGCAGCTCCTGATGGACCGCTGTGCGGGTGACCACGTTGCGGTCTCACTGCCGTCCCTGCGGGCGGGCACCTTGACGCCGGAACTGATGAACTTGATAAAAATGGTCCGTAAAACCGGTTTCACGATTGCGCCCGAGGCCGGCAGTCAGAGGCTGCGCAATGTGATCAACAAGAACATCGACGAAGCGGAAATCGTCGAAACGGTCGAAAACGCCTTCAGACTGGGTTGGCAGGTCATCAAACTGTACTTCATGATCGGTCTGCCGACTGAAACCGATGATGACCTGACCGCGATTTTCGATCTTGTCCTACGATTGCGGCGGCTCAAGCGACAAGAGCGGAGACAGGGTCAGATCAATGTCAGCGTGGCCACTTTCATTCCCAAACCACACACCCCTTTTCAATGGGTGGGGCAAGTTCCATTGGAGGCAGCCCAACAAAAAATTCATTGGCTCAAGGACAAATTGAAAGTCCCCGGGGTCCGCTTTAAGTGGCAACCGCCGGAAGTTAGCCGGATAGAAGGTTTGTGGGCCCGGGGCGACCGCCGGCTCGGGAAATTGCTGGTCTCTGCCTATCGCCTCGGGTGCCGGTTCGACGGGTGGAGCGACCATTTTCAATACAACAGATGGCAAAGCGCGTGCGAGGTTGCCGGTGTGGATATCGACTTCTTCACTGATCGCCAGCGGGATGCTACCGAACCGCTGCCGTGGGAGCCTGTCGACATCGGTGTGAGCAAAGAGTTTTTATGGCAGGAGGCCCGGAAAGCGCTCGCGGGAGAGTTGACCGAAGATTGCCGCAGGGGAGACTGCAACAGTTGCGGTGTTTGCGATTTCGAGAAGTTGGCACCGGTGGTGTACGACCGTTGTGGGCTCGATTCTTCCCAGGTCAGCATTAGAGAAAATCATCCCCAAAGGGCGGACCGCCAATTCATGATAACCTTTTCCAAGACAGGCCCCGTCCGGTTTCTCGGCCATCTCGAGATGGCGAACGTCTTCGTTCGCGCTTTGCGCCGAGCCGATGTCCGGTTGAAATATTCGGAAGGATTTCATCCTCAGCCAAAATTGTCTTTTCAGGATGCCCTTCCCGTCGGAATGGAGAGTCTTCAGGAATTGCTTTTAGTGACTGTAACGGGTGAAACGACGCCCAAAAGGATCATCCGGCAGCTCAACGCTCAGTTGCCTGACGGATTGCTGGTCACCGACTGTTCTCCCATAGCGTCTAAATTCGTCCGACCTGAATCCGTCGTAACGACATACCGATTGGAGCTTGACGGAGACTTTTTTTCCGATGAAAAAATCGCCTCCTTTCTGAAAAAGTCGGAATGGATCGTTTCCCGAACCAAGCGCAAAGGCAAGGTCAGACAAATCGACTTGCGCCGAGCGGTTTCGGGTATCGAGCGACTATCGTCTTCGGAATTGAATATTAGTCTTCGGTCGTTACACGGGAGTATGATGCGACCCGGCGACGTCGTGGGTCACCTGTTTGACGTGCCACCGGAAAAATTAAAGCATCTGCGCGTGACCAAGATGTCGTCTTGCGGCGACTTGGCCGCCGGAAACGAACAGAGTGTTCCTCAGGGGACTGCTGCTTTGCAAGCGACGGCCAATAGCCCATGTCCGAGACCTGAAAGAGGAGCCTCGAAATCCGATTAGTTTCCGTCCATAAATGGCCCTTTTCAGCAATTTCGGCGTCAATCGGCGGAATTGCTTGTGCGGCGTACACGAGCACGCCTCCGCGCAATTCCTTGATTTCATTGAACTTGCAGAAAATGGCGATTTCTGGATCGGAAACTAATTAGTGCCCTTAATGAAACCGTGGATGGGCACCAATTAGGTGCTATCCACCTATGACCGTTCGATTTTTCTTGTTTAAAACGTCAATCTGTGTCACCACAATCAGGAAAATTCAGGCAAGCGATGGATGGCGTTCGATATGTTTTGGCAATGGTTCGACACGGACACCCACGCTTGCCGCAGACCAAATATAATCGAAAAAAAACGAGAGGTTATGCATCGCAAACTTGTCATCAACGAAGCCCTTCACGAAACCCGGGTTGCCCTCCTGGAGGACGGCAATATCGTCGAATTATTTATCGAACGCGGTGATGAATCGGACATCGCCGGCAACATTTACAAGGGCAGGGTTCAACGGGTCCTGCCCGGCATACAGGCGGCTTTCATCGATATCGGTTTAAATCAGGCCGCCTTCATCTATGTCGACGATGTTTTGGGTGAGCGATTTGAAGCGTTTGAACAGCATCTGAACAACGATGAAGAACTTTCGGAAGGAACGCCGGAAGCCACACCGGACGAGCTGCCGGATACCGAAAACCGTTACACACCTCACATCGAGGATTTGATCACAGAAGGTCAGGAAATCATGGTGCAGGTGGCCAAATCACCCATCGGTACCAAGGGTGCGCGCGTAACCTCCCACATTTCACTGCCCGGTCGCTTTCTGGTTTTAATGCCGACATCGAATCACATCGGTATTTCGCGCCGAATTGAAGATCTATCGGAACGGAACCGGTTGAAAGACATCGTCGTGAACCTTCGTCGTGAACCTTTCGGCTATATCGTCAGGACCGCGGCAGAGAATATTTCAGACGAAAAAATGGCTTCCGAAATGACCTTTCTCAGCAACCTCTGGGCCAATATACAGCAAAAAAACAAGAGGGCTCCTGCACCTTCTCTGCTGCACCAGGAAATCGGTTTGGGTCTGAGAGCCGTCAGAGATTTATTGATCAACGAAGCCGAGAGCCTGGTTATAGACTCGCGCGACGGACACGAAAAAATCCACAACTTTCTCGACACTTACATGCCAAGCCTGAAAGGAAACGTGGAGCTACACCAGAGTATCGAACCCATATTCGATGCGTATACTCTGGAAGGCGACATTTCAAGAGCCTTGAAAAAGAAGGTCTGGTTGAAATCCGGTGGGTATATCGTGATCGAACATACCGAGGCCCTCGTGGCCATTGATGTGAACACCGGCCGGTACGTGGGAAAACACAATCTCGAAGAAACGATCCTGAAGACCAACCTCGAGGCCGTCAGGGAAATAGCCTACCAGGTACGTTTGAGGGATATCGGTGGCATCATCATCATCGATTTCATCGACATGCAGAAAAAATCAAACCAGGAAAAAGTCTTTCACGAACTCAAGGAGGCGTGCAACAAAGATCGCAGCAAGACCCACATTCTGCCCATGTCCGAGATGGGATTGATCCAGATGACCCGCAAACGGAACAAAAAGCCGCTCTCCCGAATGCTCTGCGAGCCTTGTCACTACTGCGAAGGGGAAGGCTACCTCATATCCAAACAGTCCATTTGCTATAATATTTATCGTGATCTCTTGCGCGAAAGCCAGGATACCGCCTGTTCTCGTTTAACCCTCAAGGTCAATCCCAAAATCGCTGAACTTTTACACGGCGAAGAGAGTCGACTGATTGTCGACCTCGAAAAAACAATTGGAAAGCAGATTGTTATCTATCCTAATCCCAGCTACCACATAGAAGAATTTGAAATATTCGAAAGCTTCCAGAACTGAATCGTAGCCGTCACAAATTATAACCTAAACTGATCGGTTCCAGGTTCCAGGGTTCAAAGGTTACCACTGTTTGAACCTGCTTACTATATTGATAAAGATCCGGAATACCCGACTTCACCCATTGGATGAAAAAACCATATTAACACATAACCGTTGATTCCCTTTGATAGGAGCTGTTGGGAGTTTTTCAACCCGGAACGTTGAACCCTGAACCGCTCAACCTTGGTCTTATTATCACCCAGGTTAAGCGGTTTTCCGCCAATGCGGGATTAACGGTTACCGGTTAAAGTGCCATAACGGGTCTCTATCGATCGTATGACGCGTCAATTGGGTCGAATTCCATTTCACAGAGAATTGCTGTTAGAGGCCATTTCGTATTGACATTCTAAAAAGTCTATGATTAATT
>JBATHN010000712.1:0-4196 GCA_049666885.1 Desulfobacterales bacterium | reverse complement strand
ATCGACGCGTTTGATGTTATTTCAGATAGTTAGTGCCCATCCGCGATTTTTTAGGCACTATTGAGTGTCCAATTCATAAATGAGGATTTTTTTCGCTGGGCAAGGCCGCACAAGGGTTTGCGGCGAGGCGTACTTTATGTACGCCGCATCCGGAAACCCGCGGAGAACGCCGCCCAGCGGGAAAAAGACCATTTATGGATGGACACTAACTAATTTTTTCACAAGCCCTAAGAAGGGAGAAAGCATGTCCGACCGCATATTGCGCTGCTCGGCCGCCCTGGCCGAGGCCCTGAATGAAGAGATGACCCGCGATCCATCCGTGTTTATTATTGGTGAGGACATTAAGGCCCATGCCGGAATCTTCGGTCAGTTCAAGGGTATTCCGGAAAAATTTCCGGACCGCATCATCGACACCCCCATCAGCGAATCGGCCATCGCCGGAGTCGGTCTCGGAGCGGCGTTGACCGGCCTGCGGCCGGTCGTCGATCTGCACTTTTCCGATTTCGTCACCTGCTGTATGGACGAACTGGTCAACCAAACCGCCAAGATCCGCTTCATGCTCGGCGGACAGGTGAGGGTGCCGCTGGTCGTTTGGTGTCCGGACGGCGCCGGCCTGCGGGCGGCCGCCCAGCACTCCCAGTCCCTGGAAGCCTGGTTTGTGCACACACCGGGACTAAAGGTGGTGGTTCCCAGCGAACCCGCCGACGTCAAGGGATTGATCAAGGCGGCCATTCGTGACGACGATCCCGTCATGTTCTTCCAGCACAAGAAGCTGTTTGCCAAAGAAGGCCCGGTGCCCCGGGGCGACTATGTCATTGAGCTGGGGCAGGCAGCGGTGAAACGGTCGGGTACCGATGCGACCCTGATCGGTTACGGATCCGGGTTCTATCTGTGTCGGGAGGCCGCGCAACAACTGTCCGAGATGGACATCGATGCCGAGGTGATCGACCTGAGAACCCTCAAACCGCTGGATATGCACACAGTGGCGGATTCGGTCAAAAAGACCCGGCGGGCGGTGATCGTCCACGAGGCCTGTCGGACCGGCGGGTTCGGGGCCGAGCTGGCCGCACAGATACAGGAAGAATTGTTCGATTATCTGGCGGCGCCGGTCAAACGGGTTGCCGCCAGAGACGTGCCGATGCCTTTTTCACCTCCGCTGGAAGATTTCGTCCTGCCGAAAGTTGCCGACGTGGTTGCGGCGGTTCGTGGGGTGATAAACCGAAAAACAAGCGTAAGGAGCGGCAGCAAATCGAGGTGAAACTGCTTGTTGAGCAGCGTATTCCAAACTTCAGATTAAGACGAAAAAAGGAGAAAACATTCCGGCATTGACAACCATTGCCGTGTGTTTCATCAATGAAATGATCTATCATTTTACTGGAGGGTCAAAATGAAGGTACAGATAACCGAACGGATCAATTCCGTGCCCAATGTGAAGGACATCATTTTTCTTCCTTTGAAACGGCTCTGCCTGCTGATGCTCGTCGCCATCTTCGTCCACTTGTGGCTGCACACCGATGTGGCGGCTGATGAAACCACACTGCGCTGCGGGGGTGGTCTTGTTTCCGTTGGAGACACCACCGCGAAGGTGTTTGAGAAATGCGGTGAGCCCACAGAGGAGTCCAAATGGGAAGAAGGGCACAACACCTACATTTCACAAATATACGATTACGAGAAAGAGCGCTATCAGCTCCCCGAGCTGATAAAGGGGCCTATCCTGATGGAACTCTGGACGTACGATCTCGGTTCCAACAAGTTCATCCGCTACCTGCATATCGCAAACGGCCGTCTGATTCGGATCGAAACGGGTGAGAAAGGCGGCAAGTAAATCTCTTCTATTCGGCCCGCAGGGCTTCTATCGGATCGAGATTGGCCGCCCGGACTGCCGGCAGAACCCCGGCAGCCAGTCCGATGACGGCCGCCAGAAGTTCGGCCAGAACCACATAGGACCACGGCGTATGCGTGGGAAGCGCCGGGACCGCTATTCCGAGCAGCCAGGCGCCTCCAGTGCCGATCACCAGACCTGCCAGACCGCCGATACTGGCCAGCACAACGGCTTCACCGATAAACAAGGCCAGGATCTGCCGACGGCCGGCGCCAAGGGCACGCAACAGGCCGACTTCCGCCGTGCGCTCGTTGACGGCGATAATCATGATGGTCAGAATGCCCACTCCGCCCACCAAAAGGGAAATTCCACCCACCGCGCCCACTGCCAGAGTCAATATGTTCAGAATCGAACCGAGCACTTCGAGCATCTGCTCCTGCGTGGTAATGGTGAAGTCCTCCGATCCGTGACGGGCGATGAGCAGTTTCCGGGCCCTCTCGGCCACCTGGCCGGCGCCGGCGCCGACGGCATAGAGCAGATCGATTTCCATCAGGCTTTCGCGATTGAACAGGGACAGAGCCCGGGCGGCGGGAATGTAGACGGCGTCATCCAGGTCAAAACCCAGCATTTGCCCCTTGGATTCCATCACGCCGACAACCCGGTATCTCTCGCCGCCGATACGAACACGCTGCCCCAACGGGTTGCGGGTGCCGAACAGCTCGTTCTGAACCTTGCTGCCCAGCACTACCAGGGCCCGCGGTGAGCGGGGATCGTCGGGCGGCAGAAACTGCCCTTTAGCGACGTTGAATCGCCAGACCGCCGGAGCTTCCGGTCCGACTCCGAAGATGTAAGTCCGGCGGCTCCGCTTTTCAAACTCCACCGGGGCGTTTCCCTGTACGACCGGTACGACCGCCGTCACCTCGGGGATCCGCTTCATCGCTTCGGCGTCTTCGAGCGTCATCGGTCGCACGTTGCTGATGATCGCCCCGGAAACACCAACGGTGGTGGTCTTGCCGGGGTTGATGCCGATCAGATTGGTGCCGAACTGCGTGAACTCGCTCAGCACGAATCGGTGAACGCCTTCGCCCAGAGACGTGAGCAGTACCACCGCTGCCACACCCACGGCAATGCCCAGGGCGGTCAGGAAGCTCCGCAGCCGGTGACTGAAAACAGCCCCCAATGACAGCCGTATGAAATCATTGAAGCCCATGCCGGCTATCTCCTGGAAAGCGCTTCTACCGGTTCCAGACCGGCGGCCCGGCGAGCGGGCAGAACGCCGAATACGAGGCCGGTAAGCACCCCCACGACTGTGGCGGCGGTCAATGCCCACCACGGAATGGTAACCGGAAAATTAGGATAAAACCGCAGGGAGGCCCAGGTGCCGATCAAGGCCAGCACCACTCCCAAAAATGACCCGATCAAAGACAGCACCGCCGATTCGGACAGAAACAGACGCAGAATTTGGCTCCGGGGGGAGCCGATCGCTTTCAGCAGGCCGATTTCGGTTTTTCGTTGGGACACGGAGATCATCATGACATTCATGATCAGGATTCCGGCAACGGCCAGGCTGATGGCGGCGATCCCCCCGACGGTCAGTGTCAGGGCATTGAATATCCGGTCGAATGTCTGCAGCAGGGCGTCCTGGGTGATGACGGTCACATCGTCCTCGCCTTCGTGCCGATCCTGAATGATTTTCAGTATGGCTTTCTTGGCCCGGGGTACGGCCTCCCGCCCACCGGCCTGCACCATTATCCGGAAAAGGGAAGACGTGTTGAACAGCATCTGAGCCGATGCCACCGGTATGATGGCGATGTCACCCATGTCCAGGCCGAGACTCTGCCCCTTGGCAGCCATAACGCCAATCACCCGAAAGCGACGGCCTCCGATGCGCACCCATTTGCCCAGCGGCGACGCGTTGCCGAAGAGTTCCCGCTTGATTTTGTATCCCAGCACACAGACGGCAGACCCACGCGACGGGTTGCCGGCCGGCAGAAAGCGACCCTGGGCCATTGACAGCTGCCGGATGTCGAACATCTCCGCCGTGGAGCCCATGATGGTCGCTTCGCGCTCCCTCTGCTGCCAGGCAACCGGCGCACTGCCTATCGCGACCGGTGCAACGCGCCGTATGGCTGAACTGCGCTTCAACGCCAGAGCATCTTCGAGTGTGAGATCGCGCGGGGTTTCGCCGAGCAGTGGTGGTGGCCCACCAGTTGTTTCAGAGCGGCCCGGGATGGCAATCAACAAGTTGGTACCCAGGGACGTGAACTCGCGGGTCACATAGAGGCGGGCGCCTTCACCCAGGGCGGTCAACAAGATGACCGCTCCCACTCCGATAGCCATTGCCAGGAGTGTGAGAAGGGTGCGGGCCGGATAG